>ONGM01000048.1 GCA_900317365.1 uncultured Planctomycetota bacterium | reverse complement strand
GTACTCGAACTCGCGTACGTAAGCGACGATCTTCGCGGATTCGCGGAAAGCGTCGGGTACGACGGCGCGCCCTTCCGTTGGGACGAACGGCGGCGATTCGTTCTCATGCGCGAACTCGACGCTCTCTTCTTCGGCCTCTATCTCGGCTTCGGGGAATGGCGCCCGGCAAGCGTCGCGGAAGAGTCCTACGACGCCCGGCGGCGCCTCCTGAGCTATTTCCCCGCGCCGATCGACGCCCTCGATCACGTCATGTCGACCTTCCCCATCGTGCGACGGAAGGAACTCGACGACGAGTCTCTCAAATCGTGGATCAACGAACTCGCGATCAAAAACGGTCGACCCGCCTTCAATTTCAACGAGACGTATCCCTCTCACGCCCTCGTTCGCGCGTTCTATGAAGATATGGTTCAAGCCGCCCAAAACGGCAAACCTTGGCGATCGTGGCTCGACGACTAAATCACAAGAAAGGAACGCGTTATGGACGCCTATAAAGAATTCGACGCCTTTCAATTGCGCGACGACGTCGTACGAGAATATCGCGATTACGTCGAAGGATATATCAAGATTAAAGATCCGCAGATTCGCGACGTCGTGAACCAAAGCCTCGACGACGGACTCCTCGCGCCCGCCCCCATCCTTCAACTCAACCCGGCGTATCAGGACGGAGAATCGATCGACGAACTCGTCGCCGACGGCGTTCTGCATCCCGATTGCAAATCGATCTTCGTCAATCCGGAAACCGGCGCGCCGCTCCGATTCTATAAGCACCAGACCGAAGCCTTCCGACGCGCCGCCCGCAGAGAAAACTACGTCCTCACCACCGGCACCGGCTCCGGAAAAAGCCTCGCCTATATCGTGCCGATCGTCGACTCCATACTCCGCGACCGACCGGACAAAGGCGTCCAGGCGATTATCGTCTACCCAATGAACGCGCTCGCCAATAGTCAAATCAACGAGCTCGAAAAGTTCCTGAATCCACCGACCCCCTTCGGCGGACGCATGGAATCCCCGGTTCGATTCAAGCGCTACACCGGGCAAGAGTCCCTCGCCGAACGCGAAGAAATGCGGAAAAGCCCGCCTCATATTCTGCTCACAAATTACATGATGCTCGAGCTGATCTTAACGCGCAAAAAGGACGTCGCGCTCGTTGAGGCCCTCAAGAATCTCAAATTCCTCGTCTTCGACGAACTCCACACATATCGCGGTCGCGAAGGCGCCGACGTCGCCCTGCTCGCCCGGCGCGTCGTCGACGCCAGCGGCGCGACGAACGTCGTCCGCGTCGGCGCCTCCGCCACCATGGCGTCCGAAGACGATCAAAAGAACGCCGCAAACGAAGTCGCGAAAGTCGCCTCCGCGCTCTTCGGCGCTCAAATCAAGCCGGAAAACGTCGTCGGCGAATTCCTCGCCCGCGAAACCCCCGAACGAAACTTCAACGACGCCAACGAACTCCAAGCCCTGCGACGCGAAGTCGAACTCCTCGCCCAAGCGCCCGACGACGAAGTGCAAAGCGACCGCCTCCTCGCCGAAGCGGTCGGCGCAACCTCCCCCCTCGACGCCTTGCGACGGTCGAGCCTCGCCTCATGGCTCGAATCGAACCTCGGCGTCGAACGCGACGAAAAGTCCGGAACGCTGCGACGTCGCCCGCCTCGCCCGATTCGCGGCGACGACGACTCCGCCGCGAAGAAACTCTCAAAAGAAATCGACCTGCCGGAGCCGGATTGCGCCAAAGCGATTAAACGCCTGCTCCTGCGCGGCGCCAAAGTCAAAAACGAATCGGGTCGCGCCTTCTTCGCCTTTCGCCTTCATCAGTTCGTCGGACGAGGCGAAAACGCCTACGCCACCGCCGAACTCGGACCGAATCGACGCGTCTTTATGCAAAAGCAAGTCTTCGCCCCCGGCTCCGAACGACAAAAGCGCCTTTACCCGCTCGTCTTCTGCGCCCATTGCGGTCGAGAGTTCTACTGCGTCTTCAAACGCGATCGCGCTCCGGAAAACGCCAAAGGCGCGCTCGCCCCGGGGCAAATCCTCTTCGAAGCCCGCGAACCCTCCGCGCATAACGAAGAATCGGCAGAACAAACCGTCGGATACCTCTACCTGCCTGAGGATCAAAGCGGCGACGACGCCGACATGAACAATCGCCTCCGCGAAAAGCTCCCCGACGATTGGAAAGACCCCGAAAGCGGAGAGCCCGCGCCGAACCGGGAAAAAGACCTCCCGACCCTCTTCCATATTAACGCGCTCGGCGAAAACGTCGCCGCCGCCGATCCCGGCGCGATCAAAGCGGCGTTCATTCCCTCGCCTTTCCGATTCTGCCCGGAGTGCGGGGTCGCTTACGCGCCTTCGATCGCATCACGGCGAAGCGCCGACGCGTGGAACGTTTCTAGCCTCGGCGTCGGCGGAAGGAGCGCCGCGACGACCCTGCTCGCCGTCGCCGTCGAAGAGAATATGCTCCAATTCTTCCCCGACGTTCCCGGCGATCATGAACGCGACGCCAAAAACCGAAGTCAACGCAAACTCCTCAGCTTCACCGACAATCGCCAAGACGCGTCCCTTCAGGCGGGGCACTTCAACGATTTCGTCGAAGTCGGGGTCATACGCGGGGCGCTCTACAAGGCGCTCGTTAAGGCGGAAAAGGAGGGAAAGGACGGTTTAACGTACGACGATATCGCCGCGGCGCTTTACGACGCGCTCGGACTTGAACTCAAAGACTTCGCGAAGAGTCTGCGTCAACGAGCCGACGACGACGTCGTCGATTCGGAGGATAGCCCGACGACCATAGCGCCGATGAAGAAGCGCTCCGCAGTCGCCGCGTTCAAGCAGGCGCTCAAATATCGAGTTCTTCGCGATCTCAAGCGCGGTTGGCGCGTCCTTCTTCCGAACCTCGAGCAGGCGGGGCTTCTCACGATCGATTACCCGGACGTCGCGGATATTGTCGACGACGCCCTATACTGGGACAAGGCGCCGGACGCGCTCAAATTCGCGAGTCAGGAAACGCGAACGGATTTGTTGCGCGAACTGCTCAATCTTCTTCGTCGCGAACTCGCGGTCGACGCGGCGGAGCTCGATCTCGATCAACAAACGGATATTCTCGCCACAATCAAAAACCACGTCGATTCTCCCCTCGCGTTCGACGAAAACGAGCAGGCCAATCATCTCGACCACGCCAAATTCGCGCACCCTTATTCCAAACCGAATAAGAAAAACGCGGTCGATCGTCAAAGGGTCTATGAGAGCGAATCGCGCGACTTCTACGTCTCCGCGCGCGGAATCTTCGGGCGCTACGTTAAAAAACTTCTTGGCTCCGATCTCAGCGTCGCGGAAGCGGGGAACGTTATCGAAGCGCTCTTCGATATTCTTAGCAAAGCGGGCGTTCTCGTCGAAAGTCATATCGCGAAACGAACGCGCACGGACGGCGAACCGATTCGCCGCTACCAAATTAGCGCGACGTCGATCCTCTGGCGCCTCAATAAAACGGGCGTTCCGGAACCGGACGTTCTGCGTCAAATTCAAGGCTCGGAGGAAGGGGGGCGCGTCAATAAATTCTTCCAAAATTACTACAAAGACGCCGCCGTTCACGCCGGTCGACTCTCCGCAAAGGAACACACCGCCCAAGTTCAAACGGAAGAACGTCAAAAGCGCGAAAAGAAATTCCGCGACGGCGACCTCCCCGTCCTCTTCTGTTCCCCGACGATGGAGCTAGGAGTCGATATCTCCACGCTCAACGTGGTTCATATGCGCAATATACCGCCGACGCCGGCGAACTACGCGCAACGCAGCGGTCGCGCCGGACGCAGCGGTCGGTCCGCGCTAACCCTCGTCTACGCCTCCGCGTTCAGTCAGCACGACAGATACTACTTTAAACGTCCGAGCGTCGTCGTCTCCGGCGCCGTTAAGCCGCCCCAAATCGACCTGACGAACGAAGACCTCATTCTGTCCCACTTGCGCGCGATCTGGCTCGCCGCCGCCGTGCGCTCCAAGTTCCAATTTGAACTCGGTTCCAGTCTCGAACAGGTGATTCGTGTCCCTGAAAACGATTCCTCCGAAGAAAAGTGCGAACTCAAATCGGAAACGATCGACGTCCTCAACGATCTAAAGATCAAACGCGACGCTTTCGAACGCGCTTACAACGTCTTCAGTCCTCTATGGAACGATCCCGATCTTGAATTCGACTTCCCTTTCAATCGGAAATGGATTGAAGAAAAACTCAAAAATCTCGAAGCCGATTTTCGCGACGCGTGCAAACGCTGGCTGAGCCTCTACGAAAACGCCCGCGCGCAAAGAAACAAGCACCACGAACGAGCCGGAAACCGCGCGCTGTCCCCCGAAGATAAAGAAGAGTCCAAACGCATTCGCGCCCAAGCGGAATACGAACTGAAATTCCTCCTCAATCAAAAGAGCGACGGAAAAGGAAGTTACGAATCGGAGAATCTCGAATTCAATCCGTACCGCTACTTCGCCGCCGAAGGGTTCCTCCCCGGGTACAATTTTCCGCGTCTCCCGGTCGTCGCCTACCTTCCGGCGCGAACGCAATCCATTTCCGGGCCAAGCGTTAAGTCGGAAAAAGCAAACTGTCTCTCGCGCCCTCGGTTCCTGGCGATTAGCGAGTTCGGCCCCCGCGCGTTCATCTATCACGAAGGCGCGCGCTACGAAATCGAGCGCGTTATGCTCCCGATCGACGAACGCGGCGACGACGGCGATCTGCTCGTCAACGCCATGCGCGTCTGCGAAAACTGCGGATACTGCCACGAAGGGGACCGCGCCGGACTCGACGTCTGCGAAAATTGCGGCGCGACTCTCGGCCCCCCAATTAAGAACCTGCTCGAATTGCAGAAGGTCTCCGCCCGCCGTCGCGATCGTATCAACTGCAACGAAGAAGAGCGCCAGCGCCTCGGATACAACGTCGAAACGAGCTATCGCTTCGCGACCCGCGACGGCGAACAATGCGCCCGCGACGCCGAAATTCAACTCGCCGACGGCTCCGTCTGGGGATCCCTCAAATACGGCGCCGGCGCCTCGATCTATCGCATGAATCGAGGTTTCCGGAGCGCCAAGGATCCGCAAGGGTACCTCATCGACCTCGACACGGGAAAATGGCTCGCGAAATCGCAGGAGTCCCAAGACGATAAAGACCCCCTCTTTCCCGCCGAAACGCGCGCGAATCAGCGCATGACGATCCCGTACGTGCGCGACGTCAAAAACTGTCTCGTCGTCGAGCCTGCGTCTCATTTAGCTATGTCGCAAGAAGATATAAAATCCCTCCAAGCGGCGCTCCGGCGCGCGATCGAACGCGTCTTCTCCATCGAAGACGCCGAACTCGCCGCCTTCCCGCTCCCGAACGCGACGAAATGCAATCGGATCCTCTTCTACGAAGCCGCCGAAGGGGGCGCCGGCGTCCTGCGAAGGCTCCTGAATCGGGAAAAGTTCAACGAAGTCGTTCGAGAAGCGCTCGAAGTCGCACACTACGACCCCGAGACAGGAGAAGATCGGAAAGACGCCTGCGAAGCGGCGTGCTACGACTGCCTCCTCAGCTACTATAACCAGCCGGATCACGAGATCCTCGACCGCCGCCGCGTGCGCGACCCGCTCCTCGCCTTGCGGGAAGCGACGCTGTCCCTCTCCTCCGGCCCCCAAACGCGAACCGATCGCCTCAATAGCCTCAAAGAGCAAACGGAAACGAACCTCGAGAAAGAATGGCTTGATTTCATTGAAGAGAAAGGCCTGCGCCTTCCGACCTACGCGCAGTACGTCGTCGCCTCGATCCCAACGCGCCTCGATTTCTTCTATACCGACGAATCGGGAACCCGCCTCGCCGTGTACGTCGACGGTCCGCCTCACGACTACCCGGAGCAAGCCGCCGACGATCAACGTATTCGCGCCCGCCTCGACGAACTCGGATACGACGTCGCCGTCTTCCGATACGACGAACGCGACAAATGGCTCGCCGTCGTCGAAGAGTTCGCCGCCGTCTTTGGGTTCCAGCCAAAGTAACGCCTCGCCTTCCGTAGGCGCCTAGAAGTCGTCGTTCGAGCGCGCGCAACGCGACTCGAGCTTGCGGATTCTTTGTCAGGGACTTGAAAAAGGCTCCGACAAATGGTATTTTCATAGCGTTCCGTTGATTTCGACGCCTTTCCCGATGGAAAATGCCGCCCGCGAAACCTCGAAACGGAACGTCGCGGCGCAACGATCGTCAAGATCGCAAAGGCGCCGACTGGATTTTATTGATAAAGGATACCCTATGAAAACCCGCTCGATTCGAGTCGCGCTCCTCGCGCTCGTCATTCTTCCGTTGATCGCATCCTCCGCATTCGCGTTCGAAAACATTAACCTGTGGCCCTCGACCCCGCCGGGGGACAAGCCGGAACAGTATCAAGAGAACGGCGGACGCTACTATACCCCGAGAATCGAATGGTGGCGTCCTGAAAATCAGACGACCGACGTCTGCCTTATTATCAGTTGCGGGGGAAGTTACAACGGGGTCGCATACGACGTGGAAGGCGTCATGCCTCGCGATTTCTTTCTCTCCAAAGGCGTAACCGTGTGCATGCTCTGGTACCGCACGCCGCGTCGCGAGGGGATTCCGAAGCACTACGCCGCGTGGCAAGACGTTCAGCGCGCCGTGCGCATCGCCCGCTCCAACGCCAAAGAGTGGAAAATTGACCCGAATAAGATCGGCGTCATGGGCTTCTCCGCCGGCGGACACCTCACCCTCATGGCGGCGACCTCAAGCGAAACGAAAACCTACGAGCCCGTCGACGAAATCGACAAGCTGCCCTGCAATATTAACTTCGCCGTGCCCGTCTATCCCGCCTACGCCCTCACCGACGGAGTCGACAACGAGAACACGACCGGCGGACTCGACGCCAAACTCGTCGACGATTTCGCGTTCGACGCGCACACCCCGCCGATGTGCTTCATTCACGGCGACGGAGACGGATACTCCGCCATGGCGTCCGTCGCGGTTTATCGCAAACTCCGCGAAATGGGGATCCCCGGCGAAGTCCATATTTACGCTTACGCCAACCACGCCTTCCGCAACTGCGGACCTAACGCGCCTATCGTCAAGTATCCGCAACGCGTCCTCGAATGGCTCCAAACCCTCGAATTCATCGCCGCCCCCGACGACGCCAAAGTTCAACATTAACCGCGCCGCCCGCCTCGCCTGCCTCGCGCGCGAATTTAAAAACGGTCGAACGCCTGCAAAAAAGCGCTCGACCGTTTTTTCTTTCTCTTCCGCCCCAATCCCCGCGCCTCGGAAGCGTCGGGTTTTCGCGGGCTTTTTTAGATCGACTCGCGTTCGGATAAAAGTTTCGCCGTCTCCGCCTCAAATTCGGGAACGGTCATATTCGCAAACTCCGCCGCCTCGGATACGCTCAGAAGACCGTCTTTCACCACTTCGGCAAGCGCGAGCAACTTGCCTTTTTTAAGACCTCTTTTAAAGCCTTCTCTAAAGCCTTTTTTAAAGCCTTTTTTAAAGTTTTCTTGCGCCAAACGCGCCATTTCTCCGGCTATCTGCGCCATGTGCTTGGCTTCGTCATATTCCGTTATGCACTCATATCCCGGAATAACCATAACCTTTCACCTCAATCTATTCGATAAACGCCCGGCGCCCTCAATAGCCGCCTTCGCGCGTTCTGCGCTGACGTCGAACGCCTCCGGGGATTCTGCGGCGGGAAAGCCCCCTATTCCGCAATTAACGCCATCTTCGTCTCAAATTCGGGAACGGTCATGTTTGCAAACTTCGCCGCGTCGGATACGCTCAGAAGACCGGCTTTCACTAGACGAGCAAACGCGCGTATTTCGCCTCTCTCTTCGCCTCTCTTTTCGCCTCTCTCTTCGCCTCTCT
>ONGM01000141.1 GCA_900317365.1 uncultured Planctomycetota bacterium | reverse complement strand
CCCGCCCACGGCTGTTTCGTTACGGTCGCGTAGACGCACGGTGCGCTTGCTTCGTAATCTTGGCAATGGGTCGCGTTGCAGTAGTTTCCCGGGGTCAGTATCCGCCGTCTTCCCGTTTAGAGTTCAGAGCCGCCGCGTCGAAAAGCGCTGCGAATCGCTCGGTTCGCGCTGCGTTTTCGCAGCGTATGAGGTTTACGCGCGCGGCGCAACCGCAATCCTTATCCGTGAGGGACGCGTATTTACAAGGGGTCATTCGCTCGTTCCTTTGACAACGGTAATCGACTCCGGATAATACGAACAGTACCAGATGACGCGCGTTATGTAGTCGTCTTCGTCCGACCATTCCCTGCCGTCAATGCGGTTTAAACGGTCGAACGAAGAGTCGTCAAATCGCAAGACGTAATTGACTCCTTTGTAAGTAAACGGGAAATCGCCTGCCGCCGTCATGCTCTGGAAGTTCGTATAGCTAAGAGAGTCGTAAAGACTTTTCCCGAAGGCGGGTTGTTGATCCGCCACGTCAAGCCGCTAAACGATCTGAAGAGCGCGTCCCATAAATCGGGATCGTCGTATTCCCCTTCGCCTCCTCCATAGAGCGTTTGAGTTCCGACGGCTAACCATGATCGATAGTCTGGATCGTCTCTCCCAAGGGCACGCGCTCAATAGTTCGTACGTCGGCGCTATTCGACAGCCAAGATAGCGCCGCCAGTGCGTTTGCCTTCAGCAAGACGCTTGCGAAATCAGAATCGATTTTGCCGCCGTACTCTGCGTATTCCCTATCGGTGTGTTCCCAATAAGTCGGTTCAAAGAACGAGCCGGAGTCTGCGAGATAAAACTCCCGGACGCCGGCGCTGATTCTCGCGACGTCCAAATCTGCACAAAGCTCCTTGAGAACGCAAAATCATAACTCATCAAGTTCGTAGACAATGGGTATGGCTCGTGTCGATAATGGCGTAATACACGGATTAGCGAACGTCGTCAAGTCGGTTTCAAAGCTCAAAATGTTCGTTGTTGTATTCGTCGACCAAATGAGTATAATCATCTACGCTTCAGTCCCATTCCACTACGGCAAACAACAGACTAGACGGCGCCGATAAGACCGAATCAAAGGTTTGAATTGATTCCCGTTTTGGTAAAAACAGCGGAAAACGCAAACGCTTTGAAACCACGCCGACGTTCCCTTCGGTCTGAAACGTCGCGTTCAATTCAGTCCAACGAATCGTTGAAAAGTCGATCGTTTCGTTTGCCGATCGAGTCCCAAGCCGCTCATCGCACTATGCCGCAGAGAAACGTTTACTACATTATCGTCGTCGCGCTAATCTCTCTCTTTCTAGCGTCAAGGACGACGTTTAAAGAGCAGTTAGTTCGCGAAATCGTGCAACTCGTGCGTCGAAGTTCGCTCTATTCGCCGTCTCAAAACGACGTCATAGAAGGAGCTCTCGACGGTGTTGCAGCTTCAGTCAACGACGAACCGTACACCGACTACCTACCCCCGTTAAAGCAAACGGAATATCTTCGCGACATGCACGGTCAGTACGCAGGCGTAGGACTCTCAAACTTTGTCAAGGATCAGGAATCCGGCGAATTCTACTTCGTGCCGTTTCGGAATACCCCGGCGGCGCGAGCGAGTTTGAAATTCGGCGATCGTATCGTCGCCGTCGACGGCGCTAAGGCGTCGGATAAATCCATTTTTGAACTCATTGGAATGTTAAGGGGCGAAGAAAATGAAACTGTCGAAGTGACAATTCGCCCCCACGCCTACCTAAACCACCTGCTCTCGTCGCCAAACAACGAAGAAGAAACCGTCGTTAAAACGCTCAAACGCGAAGTCCTTAAGCAAGATCTCGTTCTAGGCGACTCGTTTAAGCGAGACGGATCCTGGAACTTCGTTTTGAATGAATATCCCGAAATCGGCTATATCGAGATTCGGCAATTCGCCGACGACGTTGGCACGCTCGTCGTCAATGCGATCTCCGAGCTTGGTCAAGCCGGGATTGAAAAGCTCATTCTCGATTTTCGCGGCAATACCGGCGGATCCCTCGGAAACGCTATAGAGATTTGCAACGCTCTGCTCGCAAAAGATTCCCCGATTGTGGAAACGCGCGACGCGCGAGGAAAAACAACAAAGTTCGTTTCCGTTACCCAACCACAAAAGCGGTATAAGGTCGCCGTCTTAATCGATGGCGACAGCGCCAGCGCGTCTGAAATTGTCGCGGCCGCGTTACAAGACGCCGGCGCTGCAAAAATCGTCGGCGAACGTTCGTTTGGTAAAGGGACTGTTCAATCTATTCTCGAGCTTCCCTGCAATCTTGGAACGCTTCACCTGACGACGTCCTCTTTCTGGCGCCCATCTGGTCGTCCCATTCACCGTAAACATGGCGCAAAACCCGAGGACGACTGGGGCGTTTTGCCCGACGACGGCTATGAGATCGTCATTTCCCCTGTTCAGCGTTTTTATCAAAGCTGGCTACGAAACGCGCGTCTCTCTGGAAAACCCAACAATCCACTCAACGACGCCGCGCTTGAGCTCATTACCAAATCCACACAGAATTTGAGTCGTCTCCTTTTGGAGGGCGCTCCGGAAGAAAAGGCTGAAGCAGCGTTAGAACTTGGTCTCGATTCAAGCGAATTCTCGCTCATATCCGGCGAATACGATCAAGCCTCGGCGCCTGGCAAAACAGAAAACGCGGCGGAAGAAAACACACAAGAGCACGTCGAAATCCAAAAACTGTTATTAACGCCGTTCGTTCCGCAAGGTCGCGCGCCCTACTTCGATCCGCAACTAGATCGAGCGATCGATTACTTGCGCAATGAAGCCAACGCTTCTGAGTAACAACCTAACCTTTCAGCGTCCGTAACGTCACTTTAGCAACAGGTTCAGTTGGAAATGTTTAAAATGATAAAACACTTACAAGTTCTCCTCGTGGGAATTCTGATTTTGGCGTCGACAAATACGCTATTTGCCGCCGACAAGATCACATTGGCTCAAAACGGCAAAACAGACTACGCGATTGTTCTGCCGGACAAACCGACAACAATACAGCAAACGGCGGCGAAAGAACTCCAAGAGTTTTTTAAAGAAGTTACCGGCGCCGAATTAAAAACGATCTCCGAATCGTCGATTCCGAGTTCGACAAACCTGGATTCCTTTAAAGGAACCGCTCTTTTCATTATTGGACCCGGCGCGGTCTCGAAAAAAGCGTTGAAAGACACGGACGAGTCGGCGATCGGTTACGACGGTAT
>ONGM01000092.1 GCA_900317365.1 uncultured Planctomycetota bacterium | reverse complement strand
GTTTTAGCGGGGGTCCGCCGGTTAAAACCGGCGGCTTCCCCCCGCCTATGGGGCGGGGGCGGCGCGTTCGCGCCGGGAAAATCGCCCAATGGGGCGAAGCGCGCCTTTGGCGCGTTGGGTTGACGGGGCGATTTCTTCTCTTATAATGCGACGATTATTGCGTTATTTTGTCCTGTTTTCACCTTATTCGCGGCTAGTCCGCAGAGGGAGGCGTTATGTCGAGCAACCCCGATACGACAGTCGAGGCGGCCGCCGCTTCTTTGGAGGTTTCGCCGATTTTGGAGAGTCAACGCGTTCGAAGGCTGGCGATTAGGCGGACTCAGCCGCTTCGGCGGGTCTTGTGGATTTGCGTCTGGCTTTTCGTCTTCTGCTCCATTCTCGCAACGATTCATCAGACCGTCTGCTTTTTGGAGGCGAATCGTCAGGCGGAGCGCGTTTCCGAAGGCGCCTACGCGACCGCTCAGAAAGAATTGGAGGAGAAATACGGAGACGCTTGGAAGCCCGGCGACTTTGCAATAGACGCCGAACGACAGGCGCGCGCCCAGGAATTGGAGGAGAAGCTGGGCGCGAGTTTTCAACGCGGGCTGGCGAACGCCTACTCGTTCAACGCCTGCGTCTTTTTTCTCGGGATTTTCGTCGTTCTGATTCTCGCCTATAGCGCCGACTTCCTCCTCCTCCTGGCGTTCGGGAACTCAATTCGCCAGGAAATCTACCTCGTCGAACTCATGAACAAAATCGACGGTAAGAACAACTAACCGCAACGCGCGTTCCGCGCCCCCTTCAAACGCCTTCAATGCGCTCAATAAAAAACGCCAAATCGTCTCGGCATGATTTGGCGTTTTACTTTTGCCTCTCATAGGCTAGGCAGGCGAGGCGGGCAGGCTTCGCCCGCCGGGCGTCGAATCGCGGCGCGAATTATCGCGGGGTCGCCTCCGCGCCGGATCGAGCGGAGAAGCCCTTGAAATAGAACCCGTCGTTCTCAACGACGCCGAAGAAGAGGTTGAATCCGACGTTCTTGACCATCGTTTCGTCGAAAGGCGGTAAGGCGGATCCGTCGAACTTCGGGGTGCGAACCTCCTTCTGTCCAGGCTGGGTCAGGATCGCATTGAGCAATTTGGCGCCGAGCGTCTTGCCTTGCGGGGTCTTGCCCTGTCGGAAGAGTTCGTAATTTTCGCGAATGCCGTCGACGTTGCGGCCGTATCCGAGGGCGAAGAGGCCGTTGGCGACGGCGGGCTCGTTGGCGAGGAATCGCATGGCGCGGCGATGCTCCGGCGTATTGAGGACGACGTCGGCGCTCGCATTGGCGGCGAGTTTCGTCTGGAGATACTGAGCGTCGTTTGAGACGTAGAGCGCGCCGTTCGCAACGCCGAAGACGACGCCTTTAATGAGTTCCGCTTCCGCGCCGGGCTGTACGTTCCGGCGCGGCTGTGCGTCGGCGGTGGCGCCGGGTCGGGTCGCGCCGGGTCGGACCGGCGCAGGTCGGGTTCCGGCGGGTCGCGTAGCGCTGGGTCGGGTTCCGGCAGGTCGAGTCGCCGCGCCCGGCTGCGGGGCGTATTTCCAGAACTCATTACCGAGGATTTCGACGCATTGGAAGTCGGGGTCCGCTTCGAACATCTTATGAAGGGCGCCGGCGACGGCGGCTTCTTTGCCCTCGAGAATATTATACGAGAAGATGAACTTTTCGCCGTCTTCCTTCGCGTTCGGGTCAAAGGCGCTCGTCGTCGAGAGCTGACGTCCGAGATTCGCGAAGATTTCCGAGCGGAGGTTGACTTGCGGCCCGAGCTTGTCCTTTTCGAGGGAGTCGAGCACGTCGTTCCAAGCGCCTTCCGTTTCGAGGAACTCGTCGAAGAGCGGACCCGCGTTATTGAAGGTCGCGAGCGCGTTCAGGTTGACGAGGGTGTATCGGGAGGCGTTTTCGCCGATCCAGTTCGGAGGCGAGAGGGAGTCGACGTTGGCGAAGGAGAGGGCTTTGAGCGCTTTCGTGGGCGGGTTCGGAATATAGACCTTAACGCGGGTTACCATTTCGTACGGTTCGGTCGCGAAGTCGACGGTTCCGCCGACGCCTTCAATACCGGCGAAACCTTGGTTCGACAAGGCGACGAAAGGCGAGCGTCCTTTGAGCGCCTCAGGCGGGGCGAGGGATCGAATCGCTTCCCCGGCCGCCATCGGGCTGGCGAAGAATCGGATTTGCCCTTTCGAGGCGTTGGGGGAGTCGTCCGCGCAGCGCTTAAAGACCGCCTGATATTCCGGACGTTGGGCGAGCGATTCGCGCGACTCTCCGGCGAGCTTGCGCAGTAGGAGTTCGGCGACGTATTTCTGATCGGTCGCAATGAGAAGTTGCGGCAAGACGACGTAATAGACGCGGGTAACGGCGCCCGTCTTCGCGTTGGGGAAGGAGAGGGCGGTGGCGTCGACCGCTTGGCGTCCGACCGTAATGCGTTCTTTGGTCGCTTCGCCGTTGCGTTTTTCAGTCGTTTGGCGAATGAGCTTAACGAGGAAATCGTTGACTTCGGAGGCGTTTCCGTCGACGTTCATCATGACGGCGAACCCGGGTCTCTTCCCGGGAATGGCGATGAGTCCGGCGCCGATTTCTCCGGACGGCAAGGTCGTAAAGTCGTCGAACTTGAGCCCGAGTCGATTCGGCCACGCCGTTTCGATCTGCTGACGCAACGAGTCGCGGAACTCTTGGAATTGCGGCGCGGCGAGCGTTTCGTAGAACTGGGTCTTTTGCCAGTTGTCCGCAAGAGCCTTTACGTTGCTAATCGAGACGTAAATTTGCGTCGTTTCGGGGAAGTATGCGTCCAGTTTGAGTTGTTGCGCCTGTAGAATAGTTCCCGCTGTGAATATAAAACAGATAAAGGTTAAAAAAAGCCGCGTTTTCAGCTTGCGCATACTTGCAAACTCCTTGAAATTCGGAACAATATTCTCGTCGTGGTTGCCGCGCGCGCAAATCCGTCGGTAATTTGCGCGCGCGACGATCGCGTTCAATGCGATTAGACCGCGCGCTCGCGCGTTTTGTTACGTAATATACACGCAAACGGGATTTTTTACCAGACCAGTAGCGCGTTTTTGCGCGAAAGTTCCGTTTTTTTTGCGCGTCAACGTCGCGATCCAGTTCTTTTGCGCAAATTACGTAGTTGCGCCGAATTGCGCCGTTGTAAGCGCGGAGGTTGTCATGTCGTACCGAGAAAGCCGTTTTCAAGATCGATTTCGCGCGGAAACGCTTGTGCAAGATTCGATTCACGGATATATCTCGATTACGTCGCCCGGGTTCGACCCGCTTCCCGACGAAACGAGCTACGAGCGCGATCTGATCGACTCCCCCTGGATTCAGCGGCTACGGCAGATTCACCAGCTCCAGACCGCGTGGTACGTCTACCCGACGGCGGAGCATTCCCGATTTCAACACGTTCTCGGCGTCGCGCGACTCGCTAGCCGCGCGTGGAACGTCTGGTGCGAAAGTTTCTATCGCGCCCCCGAAGAACGCGCTCAATCAGGGGAAATTTCCGAACTCGATCGCCAACGGCCCGCCCCTTCAAAGAACTGCCTCGAAGAACTCCTTCGCGTCGCCGGACTCTTGCACGACGTCGGACACGGCCCCTTCGGACACTTTCTCGACGAAAATTTCCTCGGAAGATATAAGACCCCGACCGGGGAGCGGCTCACGCACGAGACCCTCGGCGCCGTCATTATTCGCTCGCGCCTCGCGGATCTGATCTCAGGTTTGCGACGTTCTCCGAGCGGCGCTTTTGAGGACGGGGAACGCCTCGATCCCGACGACGTCGCCTTTCTCATAACGCGTCCGAAAGGGAACGCGGACGACTCGCGCAAGCCGACCTGGCTCGTCATGCTCCGCTCACTTTTCGCCGGGCTCTACACCGTCGACAATATGGATTTCGTTCTCCGCGACGCCTACGCCTCCGGGTTCGATTCGCAACCGTTCGATCTCGAAAGGCTCCTGCATTACTCCTTCTTTACGCCGAAGGGTCTCACGATTCATCGGAAAGGCGCTCCGACGTTGCAGCGTTTTCTCACGGCGCGCGCCGACCTTTTCCGCGCGGTCTATTTCCATCGCACCGTGCGCGCGATCGACGTCGAGCTCGCCGACCTCTTTCGAGAATGCGTCGATCTGCTCTATCCGTACGGCAACCCGGTCGAATCCCTCGACGAGTACCTGCGTTTTACCGACTGGACGCTCCTTTCCGACGTGTCGCGATGGGATCGCGCCGACGATTCCCGCAAACGGAATCTTGCGCAGGCGTGGCGGAATTTCCTCGATCGCAAGATACGCTGGCGACTCCTCGCGGAAAAGACCGTCTTCTATCGCGAAGGGGAAGGGGAAGAGGCGTCCGTCTTCGCGTCGCAAGAGCTTTTCGCCGCCGCCGTTCGCGCCAAACTCTCCGAGACCGCGCGCGAACTCCCACTCCGGTTCGACGTCGCCCGATGCGCGTTCCGACCTGACGACTCCTCGTTGCGCAATTACCTTTATATCCCTGAGACGGGCGAATCGACGTCCCTTTTGCGCGACGACGGGATTAAGCAGAGCGTTAAAAGTTTCCGAATCTGCCGCATTTACGGGACCTCTCTTGAAAGTCGCGACGAGGTGGTCGCGGCGCTGGAGAAATTAACGCGCGGCGCCGTCGACGATTTAACGAACGTATGAACGCGCGCCGGAATCGTTTGCTCGTCCTCCTCGCGATCCTCGTCGCGACGCTCGCGGTCGTCGGAACGACGATTGCGACGCGAGCGATCGGGCTGTCGTGGGACGAAGGGGACTATTTCGACCGCGCGGAGCGATTCGACGCGTGGCTGGAGACGGTCGCGGTCGGACCGCAAGGCGTAGAGTCGTGCGGAAGCGCGACGCCGTTGGGGGCGGAGGCGCGACGTTATTTCGCCGGGTTGGGATCGCGACGCGCGCTCTTTAGCGAAGGCGCGATCGCGGCGGCGTTTCCGCACACGATCTATCGGGAAGGTCATCCGACGGGCGCGACGCTTCTCTGCGCGTTGGGTCGCCGGGCTTACGACGGGCTGCGTTTGCCGGCCTCAGGCAAGGCGTCGCGACGCTTCGGCGCGATCGCGTTTTTCGGGGCGGCGTTAAGCGCGGTTTTCTATCGAATCGGACTTTCGTTCGGCGTTTGGCGGGCGCTCGCCGCCGTTCTATTGATCGGGACGAGTCCGCAGGTCTTGGGTTGCGCGCAGTTTTTAGGGGGGGACTCGATTCTGATTTCGTCCTTTCTACTGGCGTGGTCGTTCTACGACGGCGCGCGCTATTCGACGAGGCGGGCGATCCTCTGGGGCGCGGCGCTCGCGTTGGCGTTTTGCGCGAAGTTCAGCGGCTTGCTGATTCTCGCGCCTTTTTTCGTCGCGGCGCTCTTTGAACTGAGGAGGTCGCGACGCGTTTTCGCCCGATTGGCGTTCGGCGTCGGGGTCGCGTTCGCGCTCTTTATCGCGCTGAATCCGCCGTTGTGGCGGGCGCCGTTTTCCGGGCTCGCGACCTTTTGGCGCTTGAATACGACGCGGGAAGGCTTTAATATTCCGATCTGGTTTTTCGGGAATTTCTATACGCCGCAATCGCCGCCGCCATGGTGGAACGGGTTCTTTTGGATCGCGGCTACGACGCCTGCGCTCACGTTGGCGCTTGGACTCTGGTCGCTGACGCCGCGCGCCGGACGGGTTCAGGCGTTGCGGAACGTCGGGTTCGACCGGGCGTTCTACCTTGCGATCGGGTTTGCGTCGATCTTCCCGCTGGTCCGGATTCTACCGGGAATCCCGGTTCACGACGGCGTTCGGTTGCTTATCGCGTCGTCGCCTTTCTTGGGCGTTCTTGCGGTCGTCGCCTGCGTTCGGACTCGCGCGCGCGTTTTTTCGGTTCTCCTTTGCGTCGCGACGACGATTTCGGTCGTCGATCTTGCGCGGTCGTTTCCGCAATGCCTTTCATTTTACAACGCGTGCGTCGGGGGCGTCGGCGGCGCGGAAAGGCTCGGGCTGGAAACGACGTACTACTGGGACGCGCTCGACTCCGATTTCGCTCGATTTTTGCGCGCACGCCTCGAATCGGCGCGCGACGGTAAGGATCCGAACGATGGGGCGCGGGACGGCGTTCTTTTCGGCGCTTTTTCGAGTCAAACGCTCGAATATTACCGACTTTGGAACGTCTTCGGGACCGCCAATCTCGGGACCGTTTCCAACCCCGCCGACGTCGCCGACCTCGCCCGATACAGGTTTTACGTGCTGCAAGTTCGCCCGAGCGGCTTTTCTCCGCTTGATTTCGCGCTGTTAAAGTCCGCCAAGCCGGTCTACGTTAAACGACTGCGACCTGATCTTTGGCGTTTCTTAAGAAAAGATCGGGTAAGAAAAGATCGGGCTCGCGCCGGCGCACCCGTCGCGTTCGTCTTTGACGTTCGCGATCTTGAAAGACTTGTGAAAAAAGAAGTCGACGACTTGCCTAACCCTCCAACCCTTCCTGAGGACGATACGCAATGACGAACGAACGCGGTTCCTCCCCTTCGCCTTTCTCCCCTTCGCCTTCCGCCGGCGATCCGCTCAACGTAACGATCGACGAATTGGAGGTCGTCTTCCGCTACTGTCCGCCGGGTACGTTTCTCATGGGGGACCCCGACGAACCGTTGCGCAAGCACAATTACGTCTACCAACATCAAGTAACGTTGACGAAAGGCTTTTGGCTTTTGGAGACGCCGGTAACGCAAGAGCTTTGGACGTCGATGAAGAAATGGGAATGGGTCTACAAATGGAATCCCGCGCATAATAAAGGGGAGAATCTTCCGGTCGAATGCGTGAGCTGGCGCGATTGCGCGAAATATACCAAGACGCTGAATAAGAGCGGGGTCGCGCCTAAGGGGCTGGCCTTTGATTTTCCAACGGAGGCGGAGTGGGAGTACGCGTGTCGCGCCGGAACGACGACGCGATATTATTTTGGAGATGAACTTACGCCGGAAGAGGCGAACTTTGGGAATAACGTCGGTCATACGACGCCGGTCAAGAGCTACGCGCCGAACGCGTGGGGGCTCTACGACATGCACGGCAACGTCAGGGAATTCTGTTCCGACTGGTACGAATTTTACCCGACGGAGCCTGTAACGGATCCGACGGGAGGCGTTCGCCGTTCGGAGCGCGTGGATCGAGGCGGCAGTTTTTGCAGTCATCCCGGGTGTTGCGAGTCGGCGTGTCGCGGAACCTGTCCGGTAACGTTCACGGGTACGAACGTCGGTTTTCGCCTTGTTCTCAGAGACGCCGAGTCGATCCAAGAGGAACCGGGCAAGGCGAAGGCGGGCAAAGCGAAGACCGGCAAAGCGAAGACCGGCAAAGCGAAGACCGGCGAGGCGAAGACCGGCGAGGCGAAGGCGGGCGAGTAGGAGGGCGGCGCTTACCAGGGCGTTTCCATGAGTCCGACGATCTGCGCGGCGAGTTGGTCGATCGCCTCCTGTTGCGCGGTGGCGGTCGACTGTCCCATTTCGGCGACGAGGTAGGACTGCGCGTCGATTGAGACGCCGCTTTCGTCGTTGAGCGGAATCGGTTTCGAGCGCGCGAGGACGCGAGAATCGTGCAGATCCGTCCAGACGGCGATCGCCGTTAGATTGACGTTCTTCTGACGCGTGTGATTATGGACGTCGAACGCGGTTACCGACTGATATTCGGAGGTCAATTTGACGGAGAGAACGGAGTCGGCGTCGTCTGCGGCGGCGAGCGCGTAGGGCGTTTGTTCCGTAATCTTTTTGCAGATGGCTTCGGTGAGTCTTTCGGAGAAGGCGCGACGGTACGTGTCCGCTTCGACCATCGGCACGAAGACGGTGCGAATCTCCGTATTATAGAGACCGCTCGGACCGAGTTGGTACCCGGCGCAACAGCATCCCGCGACGAGACAGACCGCCGGACAGAGCGCGAACGCGACGAACGCGATCGACGCGATGCGTCTGAGATTCGCCCTGCGCTCGGCGGCGCGCGTTGAATGTGATCGTTTCATCGTCTTAGTGAACCGGATTGCGGTCTGTTCGAGTCGCGGTTTCGACGACTTTGTCGTTCCGCTCCGACGTCGCGAGTTCCGTCGAGACGTCTTCTTCCCCGAGTTTATTGAGTCGCGATTCGCGCTTGGCGATTTCGCTAAGTCGCGCGTCGGGTCGTTCTTCGTAAAATTCGTTCGTCATTTTCGGCAGGAACGGCGCGATCGGGCGCACCCATTTGAGCTGGTCGACTTCCGCCGGCTTCGTCTCAATGGCGTTGTAAGCGACGGCGGCGTCGGTGGCGTAGCCGCTGTTCGGGAACTCCTTGACGAGTCGATTGTAGCAGCTTCGCGCGGACGCGTAGGAACCGCGTCGCTCGTAGTAGTCCCCGAGAATGAGGAGTCGTTTCGCCTGCTCGTCCTTAATGTTCTGCAGCTCTTCGTACGCGACGTCGAGGTTTCCGCGTCCGCTCTTGATAATCGCTTCCGCAAGTCTTCGCGCCTCTTCGAGCGGCTGGTCGTCGTAATGCGGCCCTAAGTAGGAACGATGGTACGCGATCATCGCCAATCGACTCGCGTCTTCCGCGCGCTTGTGGCCGGGATAATTCTCGTAAATTTGTCGGTAGTAGAAGGCGGCGTTTTCGAAGGAGCCGTCCCCTTGCTTGACGCCGCGACGCATATATCCGTTCGCGAGCGCAAAGAGCGCTTCCGGCGCGAGTCCGGCGTCGGAAACGTCGTTCAGAAAGATCGCTTCGTACGCCTTCTGCGCGTGCGAGAAGAGCGTGAGCGTCTTGTCCTTGTCGGTAATGCGCGCCGTCGTCGAGACCGATTCTTCCGACAGCTTCATCCAGTAGTTGCCGATGAAGAAGAGTCGTTTCGTCGCCGTGTCCTTATAGATCGACGCGTTGTACGTTTGCACGAGCGCGCGATAGCACGACAGCGCGCGCGAGAAGTCCTTGTAGAAGAACCAGCATTCCCCGGCGAAGAAGAGACCGTCCTCTTCGATGAGCGTGCCGCTCTTCGGCGCTTGGAACGGGTTCTTTTTCGTGAGATCAGGGCGCAACGCGGGTCCGGGCCAACGGTCGGCGGCTTTTTCGTACAGGAGCGCCGCCTCTTTCAGGCAGGACGGCTCGCGCGTCTTTTCGTATTCCTTCTGCTTCAGACACGCCTGGCGCATATATTCGAGGGCCGCTTTTTCATTCGGGCCCATTCCGAACCACGCGCGAATTGTGTCGATGGAGAGCGCGTATTTCGACCAGTCGACAGGGGTCGGCGTCTCTTCTTCCCAATAGTACAAATCGCGATTGTACTGCTCGTCGTCTTGCATAGCGGCGAGTTCGTCGACGGTGATGGTGCGCATGAAGGACTTGTCGTCTTCGTCGAGCGTCTCTTCGCGCGCGAAAATCTCTTCTTTATCGTCTTGAATCGGCTGGAGATAGCGCGGCGTCTTGGAGTCGGCGTTGAGCTTTTTACGCGATTTTCGCCACTCGTTGTATTTTTTCTGGCGCTCCTTTTCTTCCGCCTCGCGTTCGGAGATCGACTGGCGTTTCGGCTCGAGACTAAACGATTCTTTGGGATCGAGGGGGACGTATTCCCCCGACGGGTCCGGCACGGTCGCGTTGTTCGCGACGCCTGTGAGTTCGCTCGACTCAGGGGGCGCTTCGTACCCGTCGAGAGTCGGAAACTCGCCGACGGTGGGGAACTCGCCGACGGTCGGGAAGTCGTCCGCCGGAGCCTGACCGCGTATATCGACGTTGACGTCCAGGCCGGGTTGCGGCGCGGCGTAGTAGAGGTCGGGATACGGCTCCGGGGAATAGATATAGGTTCCCGGCGGGGGCGCGTCGATTGTCGGCGCAGGTATATAGTAGACAGGCTCCGCGGGGGGCGGTGGTCCGTAGGGATCGGCGTCGTAGACAAAAAGGCGGCATCCCGAGGCGACGAGCGCGCACGCGAGGCACGCGGTCGCGGCTAGGGGCGTCGATTTCATTCTCCGATTTAAGGTCATTTGGACGTCCTTGTCCTGTCGTAATCCATGAGTTTTAAGGCGAGGATCGATTATGAGTTTTCGATCGCTTCTTCTTTTGTTTTTTTCGCGTCGTCGTTCGTCGAGACGTCGTTCGTCGCGGCGATTTCTTCCGTCGCGCGTTCTTGCGAGGCGGTTTCTTGGTCGGCGCGTTCTTGGGCGTTCTCTTCGAGATCGCGGAGCGTTTTTTCGCGGGCGAGGAATCCGAGCTGGTCGAACATTCTCGGGCGGCGTCGCATAGCGCGCTCGAGGAAGGCTTCGAGCAGGCTGCGCAATTCTTCGCGGTTCGCGGTCGTAAAGAGTTCGATCGGTCGCAGGGCGGAGTCTTCGAGATCGTCGCGGGCGCGCGCGGCTTTCTCTTTGAAGGCGTCGAGTTCCGTTGCGAAGATTTTCTTTTCGACGGCGTTTTCGAGCGCGCGGGCGTACTGGGTTTCAAAGCCTTTTTCGACGGCGACGAGGCTTTCCGCAGAGCGTTCGGCGGCTTCAATCGCTTTTAAAGCGCCGACGGTCGAGGAAAAGAGGGCGAAGAATCGTTTTGTCGCGCGGCATTTTGCGCAGACGACTCCGCCGGCGTCGAGGTCGAGCCAAATCTTTCTCGCGTTGTTTCCCACGGCGTCGAGGGGGAGGGGTTCCCCGCATTCGACGCACGCGCGAACGGACGGGAATAGCCCGAGTTCTTCGAGCAGTTTCGCCTGAAACGCGGCGAGCATAGCGGCGACGCGCGGTCGACGTTGGAACGCGGCGATCGCGGAGTCGGCGAGAATCCACAGATTCGGCGCCGGCTCGTAATCTTCCGTAGCGCGATCGAGCAGTTCGGCGACGCAGTATCCGGCGTACAGCCCTCGCGCGTTGCGCCGGGTCGGTCGAAAACGCCGCACGAGACTCGCCGACGTCATTATGTCGAGCGCGTCGGAATTTTTGCGTATAAAGGATAACTTAATTGAGGCGAGTAGGTCAAGAGAAGTTTCGAACGGGTTTTTTAGTCGCCGAGCGCCCTTGGCGAGTCCTTCCACTTTGCCGAAATCGCGCGTGAACGCGGTAACGACGTAGCTCGATTCCGAAAAATCTACGGTTCGAACGACGATCGCGTCCGTCTTTTCCATACTCATTGCGAGCGTCCTTGAACAGCAACTCAAATATGCGGTGAAAATGGCAATTGTCGCGCGTCGCGTCGCGCGCGTTAAAGATACTCAAAAAAGTTCGTTCGCGCAAGAGTCGCAAGAAACGAAAAAAGCCGGTTCCGAAAAGTTCAGAACCGGCTTGGATAGGTGGGAGAAGAGACTCGAACCCTCGACCTTCGGAGCCACAATCCGATGCTCTATCCAACTGAGCTACTCCCACCGTCGACGCAACGCCCCGAAGGACGTTGCGCTGAACGTTTCTGACCCGTCGTTGCCGACGAACCAGCCTTTAACGAAAGGATACGTCTATTATAGTCCGCTTTTTGACCGCGTCAAGCGTCTTTTTGAAAAAACAACGAAAGACGTCGTTTACCTTTCAATTTGGGTAGCGACGAGGCTCTTGCCGCAGTAGATTTCGCGAAGTTTCGGCTTTTCGATTTTGCCCGTCGGGTTGCGCGGAACGTCGGCAAAGATGAATTTGCGCGGTCGCTTGTAGCGCGGAAGCGCGGCGCAGAATTGGACGAGATCCTCTTCCGTCGTCGTTCGACCCGGCTTAAGTTCGACGATCGCGGCGGCGATTTCCCCCAAACGCGCGTCCGGAAGTCCGATGACCGCGACGTCCTTGATATCGTCGTGACGACGCAAAAAGTCCTCGATCTGCACCGGATAGAGGTTTTCGCCCCCCGTGATAATGACGTCCTTTTTACGATCGACGAGGTAAATGAACCCGTCTTCGTCCATGCACGCCATATCGCCGGTGAAGAGCCATCCGTCTTGCAGGGTCGCGGCGGTCGCTTCCGGATCGCGGTAGTATTCTTTCATGACGCCGAAGCCTTTCACGGCGAGTTCGCCGACTTCGCCTTGCTGGACGTCATGCTTGTTTTCGTCGACGATGCGCGCTTCCCAACGATAGCCCGGCTTGCCGATCGCGCCGACTTTGTGAATATTCTCGACGCCGAGGTGAACGCATCCGGGTCCGATCGACTCGCTGAGTCCGTAGTTCGTGTCGTATTCGTGCATTGGGAAATATTTTTTCCAACGCTTAATGAGGCTCGGCGGCACCGGCTGCGCGCCGATGTGCATGAGTCGCCATTGCGAGAGAACGTAATCGTCGAGGGAGACTTCGCCGGATTCAATCGCGTCGAGGACGTCTTGCGCCCACGGAACGAGCAGCCACACGATCGTGCAACGCTCTTCCGAGACGGCGTGCAGGATCGTTTGCGGTTTCGTCCCGCGCAGCAGGACCGCCTTGCCGCCGACGAGAAAGCTCCCGAACCAGTGCATTTTGGCGCCGGTGTGGTAGAGCGGGGGAATGCAGAGGAAGACGTCGCGCCGCGTTTGCGAATGGTGGTTCTGCTCGGTAAAGCACGCGGAGGTCAGGCTTCGATGCGTGTGCAGAATCGCCTTCGGAAACCCCGTGGTGCCGGACGAGAAGTAGATCGCGGCGTCGTCGTCGCACGTCAATTTGACGTCAGGCGCTTCGGTGGACGCGTAGCTTGAAAGGGTGTGGAGCGGCTCCGCAAAGGTCGGGCAATTGTCGCCGACGAAGAAGAGCGCGCGCACGCGGTCGAGCTGGTCGCAGATCGATTCGACGCGTCCGATAAACTCGGGTCCGAAGACCAGGTAATCGACTTCGGCGAGGTCGACGCAATATTTAATTTCGTCGGCGGCGTAACGGAAATTCATCGGCACGGCGATCGCGCCGGCTTTGAGCGCGCCGAAATAGATCGGAAGCCATTCGAGGCAGTTCATGAGCAGAATGGCGACCTTGTCCCCTTTTTTGAGTCCGCGACTGAGGAGAAGGTTCGCGAATCGATTGGCGAGTTCGTCGAACTTCTTCCACGTCGCGCTGCGGCGACTTCCGATTTTGTCCTTAGGCGGCTCGACGAGATCGAAGTCTTTCCACGTAATGCGCCGTGTTTCGTCGACCTCCGGGGAGATTTCGACGAGGCTGACGTCGGAGCCGTAAAGTTGCGCGTTGCGCGCTAAAATTTCCGTAATAGGGGTCGTTTCCAGAATCGGCGGAAGGTCGTGATTCTGCGTCATGGTTTGTCCTTATGCGTTAATAATTCCGCGATGGAAAGCGTTAAGGTCAATTTTAACAGCCGCCAAGGCGTTGAATGCGTCGGATTGCGACGCCAAAATATGCTTCCGAAAGATTGTAGTTCTTACCCCTGCAAGTTTCAAGAGCGTTTTTAACGAACGCGCTTTTTTGACGAACATTTTGAACGCGCGTCTTCTCCGCGACGGCGACGAGAACGCGCCCGACGATTTAGTCCGAAACGCCGACGGTTCGTTTGCTTTCTTCAATCGATCGCGTATAATCGAAGCGTCGGCTCCCGAATTGGGACGCGCTCGAAAAGAACGTGTCGCGCGCGTCGCTCGCCTGTTTAAACATCGAATGAAGGAAACTCGTCATGAAACCTACTCGACGCGATTTTTTAAAGAGCCTTGGCGTCGGCGTCGGCGCCGCGACTCTGCCGTCCCGCGCTTTCGCCGATCAGAAATCGCCGACCGCGCCTCTCTACGCTCCCGGCGAATATCAAAAAATCAACGCGAAAACGCGTCAATTCCACCTCTCCGTTACCCTCGACGAGATTCTCTACGACGGACTCCAAGAGAACGATCACCCTATGCCCCCGAATCCCGCCGCCGTTGAAATGAAGGCGACGAAGATGATCGAGCTATGGAAGGAGGCGGGCGTTACCGATCTCTGGCTCTTGCCCTATATTTACGGTCGTTACACCGACCCCAAAATCCTCGACGCCGCGATTAAGCGCGCCCAGGACTTCGGATATCGCGTTCATTTCATTACCGTGCCGGTCGGGCATCCGGGCGCGGAGTTTACGCTTGATATTCCCGAAAGGTGGGGGCCTTACACAAATTTCAACGGCGAAACGCTTTGGGGCGTCTCCGTACACGACGAATGCGCTAAGGACTGCGTCAAATCGGTTCGCGCGATCGCCGATAAGTACGGCGCTTGCGACCTCTTCCTCGACGACGATTTTCGCTTCGCCGTTCAGCCCGAGTCCGTCGGCGGCTGCGTCTGCCCCAAATGCAAGGCGGATTTCACGCGTAAGGCGGGCTTTTCCGAATCTCGTTGGAACGCCTTGATCGACGATCTCCGCGCCGCCCGCGACTCGAAAGACGCAAGGCTCTGGCTCGACTACTTCTGCGATCGGATGACGAAAACCTTCCGAGACACTCAGGCGGCGTCCCCTGAGGTCGATCTCGGTATTATGATTATGGGCATGGGCTCGGAAAAGGCGGGGCTTCGCCTCGACGATTATCGCGGCGCCTTGCTGCGCGTCGGCGAGTGGATGTTTACGAACGCGCAGTACGACGTCATGAAGAATCGCACGATCGAACTCTTCAGCGTTCTCATGCACCGCCGCTTCGTCGAGCCTGGCCGCGCGTTCAGCGAAACGACGATTATTCAAGAGCTATCCGCCGAAAATTACGTCTCCAAGCTCTCCTTCTCGACGATCGCCGACGTTCGCAACACGATGTTCATGTGCCCGATACCCGCGAGCTATTGGGGACTGATCGCCCCGCGCATGAAACGGGAAGCGAATTACCACGCCCGCCTCGTCGGCGCGAAACCGAAAGGCCCCTTCAAGCATTTCTGGGGACTCGCCGATCGCTATTGCGCCGGATACAACGCCTATTCCCTCATGCTCGCGCTCGGCGTCCCCTTTGAAGTTTGCGACGAGATTCCCGCCGACGGTTGGGCGTTCCTCGGCGATTACGGCGCGGCGGAGATGGAACGCGGCGAACTCGCGTCGAAAGGCGCGCGTTGCGTCGCGCGAATCGCCTCCTCGTCCGGACGATTTCTGCAGATTCCGGAAACGTTCGACGAACTCTTTAAGTTCCGCAAAACCCTCCTACCTGAATTTCGCGCCCAAGGCGTTCCCTACGTCGAAGAGGAGACCCCCGTCGTACTCGCGTGGTACCCTGACGTCGACGCCTTCTACCTCTGGAATATCGATAAGGCGGAGAAAACCGTTACCTTGCGGAAAGGGGACAAGACGCTCGCCGTCCCCTTGAAAGCGCTCGATTCCGCGCTCGTTCTCGAGCAAGGCGAAGGGCTGGAGCTCGTTTAGCCCGCCTTGCCTAGCCCGCCTTGCGTCAAGACGAGGCGAAGGCGAGGCGAAGGCGGCGAGGCTAAGGCGTTGACGCGGCGCGGCTTTTTCCCTATGATGAGATCGTTCGCGCGCCAGGCGGGCTAGGCGTCGGAACGCGTTGTTACAACGAGGAAATGCGCGGAGCCGTTTGCGGCGCAGGAAAGATAGGCGAGACGACATGAGCGAGACAGGTCGAGACGACGGGCCGCGCGCGGACGCGGGTAGGGCGGAGGCGGCGGCTCGAAACGCGCCGGCGTCGGTTGATTCGCGCGACGATTTGCGCGACGATTTGCCGCCGGGAACGTCGAGCGCGGCGCTTCCCGACGCGGAAGACGAGGACGCCGAGAGCGACGCGGAGTTCTTTTCGAAGAGTTTTGCGCTAAATTCGACTTCGCGGGACGCCGAGCGTTTCGACGCGGCGTTCGCAGGGGGGCTGCGTTCCCTCTTCGACGCGGAGGACGAAGACGAGGAAGGCGACGAGGAGGATTCCGACTCCGAGGGCGCGGGGACGCGAGGCGAGGATCCCGCCGATCTTTCGGACGCGGAGCGTATCCAACGGGATCTCGAACTTGAGCGACGCGAGGCGCTCGACGCGACGATTTTGCAAAACGACGCGGATTTTCTCTTTGAGGCGGGCGAGAAGTACGAGGCGCCGCGCGCGAGCGACTCCGATTTCGATCGCCGCGCGCCGGTCGACGACGCGGACGAGGCAGGCGCGTTTCACAAGGCGATCGTGCGACCGGAGAGCATTCTTGAGGCGATGCTTTTCGTAGGCGATCGCGACAATAAGCCGCTTCTTCTCTCTCGCGCGTGCGAGTTTATTCGCAATCTTAAGGAGTCCGAGGCGCTCGCGATCCTTCGCGGACTGAACGCGCGTTACGATCGCGAAGGCGCGCCGTATCGCATTGTGAAGGAAGGCGCGGGATACAAGTTGGCGTTGCGCGACGGTTACGAAGACGTCGTGGCGCGGTTCGGGGGCAAAGCGAAAGAGTTCAAATTGTCGCAGACGGCGATCGACGTTCTCGCGTTGATCGCGTATCGGCAGCCGATCTCGCGGGACGAGATTCTTGAGGTTCGTCCTTCGGGCGCGAACGCGCTTTCGCAACTTTCGAAACGCGATTTGATCTCGGTCGAGAAGAGCGTTTCCGACGGTAAAACGCGCGCGATTTATCGGACGACCGATCGCTTTTTGAAGCTCTTTAATCTACGCTCGCTCGACGATTTGCCGATTATCGGGGACGTCGATTACCGCTGACGTTTTTTAGCGCCGTTGTTTTTTAGCGCCGTTGAAAATCGAGAAAATTTTTGCAAGACTTGATTTTCACGAGAGCGTTTGGTATTCTTAAATCGTCGCAGGGGCGCGCGGCGTCTCGCGGCGTAAATTTCACTAGGCGAGCGCGCAGAGTCGCTTGAGCTTGCCGTTTTGGAAAGGACGAGAGTATGAATCGCCATTGGACGCGTCGAGATTTCATGAAAGCAACGGCGATGACGGTCGGAACCGCCGCCGCGTCGAGTTATCTAACGTCTTCTATGGTCTTCGGCGAGGAAACGCCGCAACCGAATTACAACACGACGTTGCACAAATCGTGGATCGTTGGCGAAATCAACGCCGGACAAATTGAGAAACTCGCGAAGATCGGCGTTGAAGCCGTGGAAACGACCGCGTGGGACGTCGATCCGGCGAAAGCGCGCGAAGGTCGCAAGATTTGCGAAGAGAACGGAATTAAGATTCACTCGGTCATGCGCGCGTGGACGAACGTGAACACGGACAGCGCGGACGCCGACGTCGAGACCGTCAATCGCGCGCTCCGCGCCGCCGCTGCGTACGGCGCGTCCACGATCCTGCTCGTGCCGTGCAAAATCGGAACCCCCGGCCCGAAACCGCAGGATTTCAAAATTGAATTCGATCCGACCACGTGCATGATTTCCAAGGTCGTCGACGGCGACAACGCGCCGTACGCCGCTTATATCGCCGATCATAACAAAGCGACCGAAGCGTCCTTCAAATACGTTAAGAAATCGATTCCGATCGCCGCTTACGAAGGCGTTACGATCGGGCTTGAAAACGTCTGGAACGGACTCTGGTGCACGCCGGATCTCTTCGCGGCGTTCATTAAAGCGTACGACAACGTGTGGGTCAAAGGCTATTTCGACATTGGCAATCACGTCAAATACGCGAAACCGGAAGATTGGCTCCGCGCGCTCGGAAAAGGCTGGATTTGCAAACTGCACTTCAAAGACTTCTTCGTCGACCCGGCGAAACCGGCCGGCGGCGATTTCGTGCCGATCGGAAAAGGCTCCATCGATTGGAAATCCGTGCGCAAAGTGATCGACGAGGTTGAATACGACGGGTTCGTTACCCTCGAAAGCGGCGGATGGTCCGACGAACAGCACGTTCAAATCTTCAAGAATTTCTTCACCGGCGAAGATATTCTCAAGGGCGTCGACGCGTAACGCGACTCGCGCGACGACGGCGCGTTCGCGCCACCGGTCTTAGCGCAAGTCCTCCGAGCGGGGCTTGCGCTTTTTTTGGACTCTTAAACGGAAAAAACAAAAAACGAAAATGAAATCATATCAAACTGAATTGCACAGCGCCTGGCTCGTCGGTGAAATTAATCCGAAAGAAATCGAAGCCCTCGCCGCCGCCGGGATTGAAGCGGTCGAAAGCCACGCTACGCAAATCTCGATCGAACAAGCGCGCGAAGCTCGAAGAATTTGCGACGCCAACGGTATTAAAATTCACTCCGTTATGCGCGGCGCAAACTTCAATCGCGACGATCTCTACAAGTCCGACGTCGAAGCCATGATCCGCGCTATTCGCGTCGCGGCCGCGTACGGCGCCTCCTCGATCTTGTGCGTCCCCGGACGCGTCGACGCTCCCCCTGTCTCGCCCGATAAGTTCAAGATTCAATTCGACCCCGAAACGCTCGAACTCAAAAGCCTCACAGAAAACGACGGCGATTCCCCCGAAATCGCGAAATATATCGCCGCCCAGAATTACGCCACGCAAGCGACTCGAGAACGCCTGCCCCAGGTCTTTAAGGTCGCCGCGTACGAAGGCGTCCGAATCGGACTCGAGAACGTTTGGAACAACCTCTGGTGCGCGCCCGAGTTTTACGCCGCCTTCGTTCATTCCTTCGACTCGCCCTGGGTCGGCTCTTACTTCGATTTAGGGAACCACGTCAAGTACGCCCCGACCGAGAAATGGTTGCGCGCGCTCGGTAAGAACACGATCGTGAAAATGCACTTCAAGGACTTCCTCTACGACGCCTCGACCCCCTCCCTCGGTCATTTCACCCCGATCGGAACCGGGTCGAACGATTGGAAATTGATTCGCGACGTCATGGAAGAAATCGAGTACAACGGATTCCTCACGATGGAGTTCGAAGAAGGCGAAAGCCGGAAACTCACGTTGCAACAGCAAGTTCAGAAATTCAAGAACTTCTTCGCCGGCGAAGATATTCTCAAAGGCGTTTAGGCTAAAGCCAAGACGTCGGCGCGACGTAAGGCGCGCGTTGGTCGCCCGCCTTCGCCCGCCTGTCGGCCCGCCTTCGGCGATCGAAGTTGAAGCGAAAAAAGCGCGCCTAGGTCAAACGAACGGAGACCTAGGCGCGCTTTATTATTCTGCTTCGCATTGCGCGCGTCCGGCCGGTAAGAATCAGGCGCGCGCGAGCGGACGCGAAATTATTCTTCGTTGTTCGCGGTCGGGACGACCCAAACCTTGAGGAAGGATTCGATTTCGTGGCCGAGGTAGATGCGGACGGAGTATTCGGCGACTTCGCGAAGAGGACCTTCGAGACGAACGGCGTCGGTTCCGATGTGGAGACCTTCCGACTTGAGCGCGTGGACGATTTCGTCGGCGCCAACGGAGCCGTAGAGTTGGCCGTCGGCGTTCGCGTTCGCGGCGATCGTAATCGTCGTTTCGGTAATCTTCGCGGCGAGATCGTGGAGATCCTTGAGGAGTTGACGCTGTTGTTCCGCGAGTTCCGCTTTGTGCGCTTCAATAACGCGGCGGTAGTAATCGGTCGCGATCGTCGCGAGACCTTGCGGAATGAGGTAGTTCTTCGCGTAACCCGGCTTCACTTCGACGACGTCGCCTTGCTTGCCAAGGGAATCGACCGATTGAACGAGAAGAAGTTGAATTCCGCCGTTGGGACCTTTCGGCAAACGTTTGCCAGTGCGGCGTGCGCCGCGCGCGCGTTTATTTCTAACTTGCATTGTATTAACCTTATGTACTCTTTAATTTGCTTATTCTACCAGATCGTCGAACGTGTGAATCGTTGAACGAAGGTTTCTCGTTAGAACGGGATGTCGTCGCCCGGGTCGGAGTCGAATCCGCCGGCGTCGCCGCCGTACGAGCCGCCCGGCGCGCTTGACGAGTCGGGATAACCGCCGTACGAGCCGCTCGGCGCGCTCGACGCGTCGGAGTACCCGCCGCGCGAACGTTGCGCGGAATATCCGCCGGCGCCGCCGGAGCGCGCGCCGCTTTGCGAGTATCCGCCGCCGGAGCGGTATCCGCCGCCTTGCGAGTATCCGCCGTCGTCGCCCCCGCCGCCGCGACTACCGAGCAAGAGGACTCGGTCCGCAACGACTTTGACCTTCGAACGCTTCTGACCGTCCTGCTCCCACGTGTCCTGCTTGAGACGACCTTCAACGAGAATAGAACTTCCCTTGCGCGTGTAGTCGCGCAGGACTTCCGCGTTACGTCCCCAGACGGTTACGTCGAAGAAGTTCGCCTCTTCGATCCATCCGGATCCGTTTGGGTCGGGACGACGTTCGTTCACGGCAAGCCCGATTTCGGCGACGCTTTTTCCCGACTGGATCGTGCGGAGTTCGACGTCGCGCGTCATATTGCCGACTAGGACCACTCGATTGTAACTGGCCATTTTTATAGCTCCTGAGCGTTCGCTCGGTCAAGGCGTTAATTCGGACGCGACGAGGGGACGGCGCGCCGAGACGAACCGTTCTACGAGTTTGCGGACGACGGGATTACGCTTCGGCGTTCTTGTCGTCGTCTTCGGAATCTTCGTAGACGTCTTCGGCTTCGTCTTCAGTCGTCGCGGCGGCGTTGGCCGCTTCCGCTTTTTGAGGATTCAGAGCGTGATCGACGAGCGTTTCTTCCAGTCGAGAATCGACGCGCGTAATCAGGAAACGAATGACGTTGTTGTTGAGTTGGAAGAGGCGATTCAGTTCTTCGAGCTGATCCGTCGCCAAGCGGAAATACGTCATCCAGTAAGCTCCGCGACGGTGGCCGTCGATCGGATACGCGAGTTTGCGGTCGTCGAAGAGACGGCTAACGCGCATCGTTCCGCCGAGCGACTCAATGGTTTTGGCGATAGCGCCGGAGACTTCTTCCGGATTGCGGCTATACGCATCGGAATTCAGAATGAACAATCCGTCGTAAAAATTCGTTTTTTGCAAGGTAATGCTCCTTAGTTATACCGCGATTACGAGGTTCGTCGCAACCGCTCCTGTCGCGCGGACAGGTCTTATTTCCGAATATCAGCGTCAAGCGCGGTCTTGCTTGACGGGAACGTCGCGCGTTCGTAACGAGCGCCGACGTGAAGGATGTGAAACCGAGTGAAACGAGCGATTCGATCAAGATCGCGTTATTCGTCGCGTTTCTTTTTACCGGATTCTTTTCCGGCCTTGTCGCTAACGTTGTACTTGTTCATCGCCGCTTGCATACCGTTCGTCGCCCACAGCAGGGCGGAGTCTGCGGCGTTTTTAATCGCGACGTCGATTTCCGCGCGTTCGTCGGAACGAAAAGTCGTAAGCACGAAATCAACGACGTCGTTCGACGCGGACGGGCGACCGATACCGATTCGAACGCGAGGGAAATTCTGGGTTCCGAGTTTCGCCGCAATATCTTTGAGACCTTTTTGACCGCCGCTTCCGGCCGACTCTCGCAGACGCAACTTAGCGACCGGCAGGTCGAGATCGTCGCATACGACGAAGAGCGCTTCGCTCGGATCGAGTTTGTAGAACCGGACGGCTTCGGCGACCGCCGTTCCGCTTAGGTTCATAAAAGTCGACGGCTTCAAGAGCAGGATATTTTGGTCTTGATAGCGTAAATCCCAGGATTCCGCGTGGAATTGCGAGCGCGGAGCGCCGAGCGCAAATCTCGCGACGAGATCGTCGATCGTCATGAATCCGACGTTGTGTCGCGTGTCGCGATACCGCGCGCCGGGATTGCCGAGTCCGACGATGATTTTATCCGGTTTCATAAATTTTTTCGGTTTCCAGCCAACCGCAGCGCACACGCGCTCAATAAGACGGGACGCTACGCTTGACATATTGACTATTCCGAAAACTTAGGTCGAAATCGACGCGTATAGTGCGCGCATACGCGCTATACGGCGAGGTGAGAGTCAATCGCTCGATTACTCTTCTTCTTCGGCTTCCTTCTTGCGTCCGATGACTTCGGGTTCGGCTTCGGAGCCTTCTTCGACGGTTTCGTCGATTTCAACTTGCTCGGAGCATTCCACGACGAGCGTTTCAGGATCGATGAGGAATTTAACGCCTTCCGGAACCGGAACGTCGGCGATTCGAATGGAACCGTTGAACTCGAGTTCGTTGATACCGACGACGATTTGCTCGGGAGCGCTCGTCGGTTCGGTTTCGATCTCAATCTTGTGCAGATGCTGCTTAACGACGCCGCCGTCTTTGACGCCGGGCGCTTCGCCGCGGAGAACGACCGGGACGGAGAGTTGGACGTGTTCGTGTTCGCTAACGCGCGTGAAGTCGACGTGCAGAGCGACGTCGCCCCAAGTGTTCCATTGGACTTCCTTAATGAAAGCGCGTTCGGTAACCGCGCCGGTCAGACGAACAAAACGGCTTCCGTGACGGAGCGCCGCTTGGAGAAGATCGGTGGCGACCGCGAGGTTCACGACTTCCTTCTTGTGCCCGTAAAGAACGGCAGGCGTTTTTCCACTTTGACGAAGGCGACGATTTCGACGTTTTCCGACCTCTTCGCGCGCTTCGACTTCTAAGCTCAACAGTTGAACCATTATAGATTCCTTTATTAAAAAGTTTCGCCGCTCGCCATAAAAGAGAACACGACGTCTCTCTCACTCCGAGCGACCGGACTTTGCTTTTAATGTAAATATTTCGTCCATTATCTCACATTTCCATTTTTGTTCAATAGGGGGCGTCTCGGCGGTTTCGTTTTTTCTTTTAATCTTTTTCGCCCTTTCTCTATCTTGTGAAGACTGTCCGTCGTCCGCATCTTGCTTATCTTGGTAAATTCGCTTTGGATCGAAATTTAGATTACGACTTTTCTGAGAAAAAATCCACTTTTTCAAGTTTTAATGTTTGACGTCGTTTTGGAACGCCTATATAATCTAGCCTTGTCGACGCGCGGAACGAGACGGATTCTCGTTGACGGAAGAATCGTTCGTTTCCAGACTCCTAGCGTCGTCCGGTTTGTCGCGACGAATTTGGCAAATTATTGCGCGACAACGATCATCGAACAAGCGACGCGAGTCGTCGCGCACGGCGCGCTGACCGCCGTAGCGTTGAGTAAACGTCCGAACCTATTTCGTCACCCATCGGGATGCAAGTACCCCCCATGTTCGTTGCGAGGTTCGGGTAAGAGCGTTTCTTTCGCTACGGCGGTTTTTTGTTTTCTTGACGGCGCGGTCTTTTCGTCTTTTCTCGAATCGAGCCGATTCTTTGACGTTTGCGGCGATCGCGCTATAATCTATATTATTGTCGTCATATATTGTCGTCGGCGTTATTAAGAAAGAGCGCGCGCGCGCCGCGTCGAACGACTATAAGAATAGGAGATCGCGCAATGAGCGAGAAGGCGTCGACCGGGCGAGCGAGCGCGCCCGATTTTTCACAGGAAGCGATGGAACAAATCTTCTTTTGGGCGCGCGATCGAGTCGCGTCGGCGGTAGCGGGCACGCCGAAGCCGGACGCGCGCGCGCTCGGCGAGCTGGGCGAGCGTCGCGTCTTAGGCGCGTTTGTGAGCGTTAAGAAGCGCGGCGCGCTGCGGTCGTGCATGGGGTACATGTTCGACGGTTGTCTTTTTGGCGAGGCGCTCGACTCGGCGGCGGTTTCTGCGGCGTTGCACGATCCGCGCTTTCCGGCGCTCGACGTTTCGGAGTTTTACGATCTCGATCTTGAAGTCTGGGCGTTGGGCGCAATGCGCGAGATCGAGGAGCGCGGGGACGCGCGGCGGGACGCGTTTGAGATCGGGGTCGACGGGCTGCAAATTCAGTGTCGCGGACGTCGCGGGCTACTTTTGCCGAGCGTTCCGGTCGAGCTGGGCTGGGACAAGGATCGTTTTCTCGAAGGTCTTTGCGACAAGGCGGGGTTGGCGCGCGGGTCGTGGCGTTCGGACGAGGCGCGACTTTTCGCGTTTCGCGGCGAGTCGTACAAAAAGCCGTTCGTGTGGGAGGTAAGTCGGAACCCGGCGCTATCGCAGGCGGTCGCGGCGGCGCGCGAGTCGATCGCGACGCAGCGGCAGAGGACGACGTTTAGTTTGTCGCCGAACCTTTTCCAGTGGCATGCGCCGTCGACGTCGCGTAGCGAGCCGCGCGATCTTTCGAGCGAGACGCGTCCGAGCGCGGTCGCCGGAATGTTCTATCCGGGGACGGGGGCGGAGCAGGGTCGCGCGCTCGACGAGTTCGAGGCGACTGCGGGAGGCGAGGAGCGGGAATCGGTCGCCGCCGCGTTAGTTCCGCACGCCGGTTGGGTCTATTCCGGCAGGCTGGCGTCGCGGACGTTGGGTCGCGCGCAGGGACGGGACACGATCGTGGTCTTTGCGCCGAAGCATCGTCGCGAAGGGGCGAACTTTGCGGTTTCGCCGCACGGGAAATGGGATTATCGCGGCGGCGCGATCGCGAACGATTTGGAATTTGCGAACGCGTTTTGCGCCGCTTTGCCGGAGTTTCAGCAGGACGCGGTCGCGCATCGTTCGGAGCATTCGATCGAAGTGGAGCTTCCGATTTTGGCGCGCCATTTTCCGGGCTCGAAAGTCGTCGGGGCGCTGATCGGTTCTTCGAGTCGCGAGGAGCTTCATGGCTTCGCGCGTCGCTTCGCCGCGTTTCTTAAAGATCGGGACGCGCGCGGTCTCAGTCGTCCGCTATTCGTGATTTCGAGCGATATGAACCATTACGCGAACGAGGAAACGACGCGGGCGCTCGATCAAATGGCGACGGACGCGATGGAGACGCTCGATCCGGATCGTCTCTACGAGGTCGTTCGTAAGAACCGGATCTCGATGTGCGGCGTTTTGCCGGCGTATTTCGTTCTTTCGACGTTGCGCGAATTAGGCGAGCTTACGCGGGCGACGAAGGTCGGATACGCGACGAGCGGCGAGGCGAGCGGCGACTACGAGCGCGTCGTCGGGTACGCGGGCTATCTTTTCAACTAATCGAGGGTCGCGCGAGGCGAGGCGAGAGAGGCGAGGCGAGGAGAGCGTTGAGATGAGCAAAACGTTGACGATCGGCGCGACCGGTCGACGGCATATCGTACCGAGCGCGATTAGCCGGGTGGAAGAGTCGACGCGACGCGTTTTGCGTCGACTTTTCGCGGAGGCGCAGGGGTACGACGTCGAGGTCGTCGTCGCGACGGGTCTGGCGATCGGGGCGGACTCTTTAATCGCGCGGGTCGCGTTGGAGGAGCGCGGGGCTGGGAGTCGCGTTCTTCTCCGCGCCGTTTTGCCGACGCCGCGCGAGGAGTACGCGCGCGATTTCCGCGCGGAACCGCGACGCGTTGGCGAAGTCGCCGAGCGGGACGCATACTTTCAACTTTTGTCGCGTTGCGACGAGGTCGTCGAGCTTCCGATCGTCGCGCCGAAAGAGGACGGGACGTTCTCGCGAACCGCGCAATATTCCGCGCTCGGCGACTATCTCGTTCGCGAGTCGGATCTTCTCGTTTCTTTCTGGAACGGCGATTGCGGCGTCGTTAAGCCGGGCGGAACCGTCGACGTGACTTTGAGAAAATTGCGCGCGATCGAAGAGGGCCAGGCGGCGCGCGTGCTCGTCGTATCCACGCCGGAAGAGCGGCGCGTTCTAAAGGACGGTAAGAAAATCGTCGTTACGGAAAACGACGAAACCGCCGGAAAACTCGCGACGCTTACGAGTCGTCCGGCGGCGAACGTCGATTTTACCTTAGGCGCGACTTATGAAGAGTTGCGCGCGTTTCTCGCGGCGAAACTCGGATAACTTCGCCGCGTCTTGATCCGCGTTCGACCCGATTTTTACCGTTGGCGAAGGCGCGCGACGTCTCGACGTTTTTCTAGCGCGCCGACGTTTCGCCGTCTTGGATTCGATAGTTCGTCGCTTTTCTCCCCATCGTTACGAAGCG
>ONGM01000091.1 GCA_900317365.1 uncultured Planctomycetota bacterium | reverse complement strand
GCGGGACGCTTGGCTTTGCGTTATCCGCAGGCTGAAGCCTGCGGATAACGCGTAAAAGGGAAGTCATTGTAACCCGGCGAGCGACCAACGGGAGCGGGGATTTCACGCGCGCGCGGGAGCGCGAACCGGGATGAAACGACCCGAGCGACGCTTAGGCGAGGGGTCTTACCGCTTCAAGTTCGCTGTCGTTATAGACTTCGACGTCGTAGGTCTTGGGCGTCTCGAAGGTATAGTAGAGTTTGCCGTCTTTCTTTTCCCATTTCAGCTTGATCTCGCCCCCGGGAACGGGCTTGACGCCGGAGGCGGAGTCGAGACCGTAGATCTTCGGGATGCGAATTACGATCTTCTTACCTGGAACGTCGACGTTGGCGATTCCAAGGACGTCGCGATAGAAGACGCGTGCGACGTGCGAGGCGAAGCCGTGGTTGCAACTCGCGTAGGGGGAATCGTTTTCCCAAAGGGTTCCGGTGCGGTCGGCCATGTACTCGTTATAGGCGACGGACTCGTCGAGGAGCTGGTCGCCGCGCTTCGCCTGGGAGACGAGCTCGAGGCGGAGAACGTTGCCGACGAAGGAGTTCGCCTTGTGAACTTCCGGGTAACCGCCCTGTTCGATTCGGTGCGGACCGAACTTGTCGAGCAAGGTCGCCCAGAGTTCCGGGTGAGATTCGGGGGTCGCCGTCTTAAAGAAGAATGCGAAATATTGGCAGACTTCAGAGCGGTCGCGGAGAATCTCGAGGGAACCGTCTTCCTTGCGGACGGCGTGGTCGACGAAGAACTCGCCGTCAAAGGATTGTTTGCGCACGGTTTCGCGAATCTTTTCCGCCTTATCTCGCCATGCGGGAACGTCGTAGAGATTGGCGGCGGTTTCGAGTACGGCGGCGTAGCACATATTGCTCGGGTAGTTGACGTCCTGGACGAAATTATTCGCGGCGGACCATTCGACGAAGACCCAGCTGGGGAGCTTTTCGAGTAGTCCGTCGGAATTCTCGTACTTCTCAAAGAATTTGAGGAGCTTTTCAATTTTACCGCGCAGTCCCTGAACGATCGACTGATCGACGGTTCGCGTCGCGTATTCTCCGAGTTCGAGAACGAACCACATCGCCCAGTTCGGAATATAGATACCGTCGTTGTGGTCGGAGGGATAGCACATCGGGAGCATGCCGTCGGGTAGGAACTTAAAGCTCTCGGGGAGCATATAGTTTTCGAGGAACGCCGTTTCAATATCGGTAACGCCGTTGAAATCGAAAGCGGAACGGGCGGTGAAGAAGCTGTCGCAGAGCCATCCGGCGCGTTCGCGGTGCGGGCAGTCCATAAAGACGTCGACGGCGTTTTCGCGGAAGGTGAGGGACGCCGCGCGGTAGATTTTCTCGATTCGCTTATCGGCGCACGCGAAGGAGGCTTTGCGAGTCGGCGGGTAGGCGTATTCGCGGAGGTAGAATTTTTTGAGGGTGAAGGAGCCTTTGAGGCAATGGAGCTTTGCGTATCTTCCGACTTGCGGAATCATCGACTCGATTTTTCGATTCGGCTCGTCGACGTCGACGCTCCACTTAATCGCGTTGACGGCGCCGAGTCTTAGGAAGTTGACGTCTTCTTCCGGGGAAAGGATTTCGTCGAAAGTAACGACGATTTCAGTTTCGCCTTTCGTTGCGAGTTCGAGTCCGAAGAATCCGCAGTATTCCGCGCCGAAGTCGACGATTTGGACGTCGCCTTCATTGTAAGTCGCGCCGTATTCGAGCGGTTTTTCGTCGTTGAATTTCGTTGTGAGTCGCTGAATATCGTCGGAGAGAACAAGATCGAGTTCGTCGAGTTTGTAGCCTTTGAGCGCCGGTCCGATATTGACGAGGGAACGATCGCGCCAGAACGCGGTAAAGTCTTTATTGACCTCCACGACGCCGCGTTTTCCCCACGCGGTCGGTTCGTAGATCGCGAATTCCGGGTACGGCGCGCGACGCGGGAGAAGATTGACGGGCGGCTGCTCCGCGAGATCGACTTCCGCGAATTCGTCGATTTTGCGTTCGTGGAGATCGTAGACTTCGATGAACGGGCGCTGGAAGCTGTAGCGTTGCACCTTTTGAACGCGGATTCCGGTGAAATCGAGCGCGGAGAAGGACTCGATTCCAGAGGGGAGCTTCTTTTCCGACGTCGCCGCCAAGACCTTGCCTTTGCCGTTGACAATTTCCGCCTGAAGGAAGGAGGGCTGATCGAGGAGGTCGTAACTATTGCAATTGTATCCGCAAACTTCGATCGTCATCCAGTTTTCGCCTTTAACGGCGATCTTGGAAAGATCCCATTCGTCGACGCGGAACCAGCCGTGCGGACCCTTCGACGGACCGTACCCGAGGAATTGCTGATTGAGGGTAACGCGCATGACGGTGGCGCCGGCGACGCGCAGAATCGCGCCTTGGATTTCTTCCGCGTCATTGAGTTTGAAATGCGTGAAGAACGCGAGGGTAACGTTCATTTCCTCTTCGCGACCGCGCGCCCAGATGGGAACGGCGCGTTCAAATTTCGGCGCGACGACCGACTTAGCGTCTTCCTTTTCCGCAGCGGCGATACGTTCGACGAGGGCTCCGCTCGACGCGGCGGCGAGTCCGCCGAGCGCGCTCAACGTCATAAATTCTCTTCGATCAAGCTTGGTGTTTTTCATTTCAACCTTTCCTACCAGGTGCGCTGACGTTATGACAAAGCGCTTGTCGCGGAGACGCGCGCTCGATTCGACGTTATCATAGCGTAAAAAGGACGCGACGTCAATTTTCAATGGCGTTTCAATCGTCAAACGACGTCGTCGAATTCGAACGGATTTTGCGACGAGACGGAAGCGCGAGATTTGTCGCGTTCCTTTGAGGACGTCCCCTTGGCCCATTGAAACGACCAAACGCTCTTCATTTGGTTTTCTGGAGCAAAAAGACGATTTGCATAGGGAATGGTCGCGACTTTTTAAAGGAGAGCGCGACAAACCGCAGAGCGAACCAGCGCGGATCGCTTTTCAAATGAAGGAACATAGTGAAACTCATGCGCCGTCAATATTCATATACATCCGTTGTCAAGCCGCGCTTGACGTGCTCTTTCATCAAAAAATTCCCGCTGTCTCTTGATTATGACAACTTTCCCTCTTATAATACGCGTCAAACATACCGCTCTGATAAGCATGCTCCCTTGAGAGCTACTTGTCAGCTACCTACGAAGAGGTTTTTAGAGGTTCCCTTATATAATAAGCGGTAATGCAACGACTGTTGTTATGGTTAAATTCATGTCGGAACTCAAAAAAATCACGTGGGGACTATTCCTTACATTTGGCATAGTTTATTTGATGTGTCTATGGGTCTATTGTCATCCTGAACCCCATCAGCAAGGAGAACCCGCCACCATTCATGTGAGCGTTTTGGAAAAAGGATTAAGCCTTTTTTACTTTTATGATAGAGGAAAAATGCTACGCAAAGAATTGTATAACTGTGTTATTGAAAACTCGCCCGAACGATTACGTAAGACGCTTGCGAAATATGAGAAATGGGAAAAGGAGTACAATTCAAATCAAAAGGAAGAATACGAAAAGATCGATCATGAAGCGTTAGAACAGTGGGAGAAAGCGCACAATATCCCCGAAACGTTGCACCCTCGGCTACAACAAAGTTTTTTGAGCGTATATTACCGGGAGTTCCTTTGTGAAATGGAATGCGATTGGGATTCGGCGTTGAAATGCGCTGAAGAGTTTACCAAGTTGCGCGGCGACGATCCTTATAAACAACCGAACTTTGCTAGCGACTTTCGCGGGGAAGGTTTCAAGGCTCGCATACATTACAAAATGGGCGAGAGAAGACAAGCGTTTATCGATTATTGCGACATAGCGCCTTCTTCGGAGATTATTGGCAAAGACGCCGCCGGATACTTAAAGTATCAATACTTTTTAAAAGGAGGTAAGAAACGTTCGTCGAGTTCCGAACCGCTTCTTTGGCGTTTCCACTATGACGATTTCCTACGCTTCATTGACGAAGAGTACGAGGCGCTTGGAAAGCCTGAAGAATATAAAGAAGCCGTCGAAGTTTATCACGCTATTGCTGCGGATTGACTTTATTTCACAAAGCGATGGAGTTTTATCGATCGTTGGTAACCGAAGAAGACGACGTAAACAACCCCTTGCCGCAGGCGAAAGAGACGAAAGATCCGTTTACAGACCACGACGAGGGCGTTTAACTCGGCGCGAGTTCGAGATGTGACGACGTACGTTCGTCGCCCGGAGCGCAAACTTACAATAGACCTCCTGATTGACGAATCGCTAGACGCTTCGGAAAGCAGAGACGTACGCGCGTTTTCTCTGCGGTTTCGTTTGTTGAACTGCCGCCGACCGAGGCTCTGACGGTCGTCTTCTTCAACGCAGGACTGCGCGCTAACGCCGCGATAGACGCCACATGGCGCGTCGACGTCTTCCGTCGGCGCGCCATGCGGCTTTTCGCGAGGTAATAATCTTGGTTATGGAAAAACTGTTTCAGAACATTTTGAAGCGAAAAGAAGAAACGCCTGCTTCGCTTCGGTATGAATACGGACAACGCGACGCAGGCGTATTCGGAGGCGCCTGCTCCGGGCGCGCTCCGCGTCGGCGGCGAACGGCTTGAATACCGCTCCCGAGTTCATCCGCGTAAAAAAACGCCGACGCGTTCGCCCGCGCCGACGTTGGGCGTTAAGAAAACGCAGGAACGTTATTCCCGTTCAAATCCGAATTTATGCGCCGCGATTCGACCAAGCCACGCGACCGGAAGAATCGTCGCCGTGAGCGCGACGATCTCGAGCCACTGCGATAGCGAAAGAGGCTGCGTGCGGAAGAGCGACCCGACGATCGGAATTTGCACCATGACGATCTGCAACGCCGTGATCGAGAAGACGATCCCAAGGAACGCCTTATTCTTGTAAAGGAGCGTGAAAGGCGACTCGTCGCTACGCAACGCGCGGCAGTTGAACTTGTGCCAGAATTGGAACATGACGAGCGTCGTAAAGAAGATCGTGAGCGATTCCAAATTCTCCGCGTCCGTTCCGTTCGTCGAAAACGCCTTCCCCGTTACGAACCAGCCCCCAAAGAGCGCCGCGAAAAGAATCGCCACCTGATACAGCCCCGAAACGACGATCGAAACGAGCATCGATTTCGTTACCACGTTCGCGTCGCGCGGAACCGGTTTCTCCTTCATGACGTGCGGGCGAGGCGGATCCGTCGAAAGCGCCAGCGCCGCGAACGTGTCCATAATGATATTGATCCACAACAGCTGCGTTACCGTGAGCGGGAGCGGTACCCCGACGACCGGACCGAGCGTGGAGCAGAGGAGCGCCGTAAAGTTGACCGAAAGCTGGAATTGCAGAAAACGTCGAATATTCTGGAAGAGGGATCGCCCCCACCAGACGCCTGTCGCAACGCTCTGGAAATTGTCGTCCACGAGCACGACGTCCGACGCCTCTTTCGCGACCTCCGAGCCGGTCTGACCCATCGACAGCCCGACGTCCGCCGCCTTCAGCGCCGGCGCGTCGTTCGTCCCGTCCCCTGTCATGGCGACGACTTCGCCCATCTTGTGCAGAGCCTGCACCATGCGCAGTTTGTCCGACGGAGTCGAACGCGCGAGAACGCGGATCTTTTCTGCGGCGCTCGGGAGATCCTCGTCGGAGATCTTGCGGAACTCTTCCGACGTCATCGCCGTCTGGTCGGGCGTTCCGTCGTAGATTCCGACCGCTTTCGCGATTGCGACCGCCGTCGGAAGCGCGTCTCCCGTGATCATCTTGACCTGGATTCCGGCGCCTTTACATCGTTCGACGGCGTCTTTCGCTTCCGGACGCGGCGGGTCGGAGATCCCCACGAAGGCGACGAACGCGAACGTTTCCGACTCGAGAACCGCGCGCTGGTCTTCCGGACCGCCCTCGGCGAGCGCTTTCGCCTCGGCGTCCGTGAGAACCTTTTCGCAGAATCCGAGGGTGCGCAACGCGTGTTCCGCCGCGTCGGTGAGGCGGCTTTCGAGTTCCGCGCGGTAGTCCGCGAGAGGACGCTCTTCCCCGTCGACGAAGATCGTTCGGCAGCGTTTGAGCACGATTTCCGGCGCGCCTTTGACGTAGCAACGCTTCGTCCCGTCGGCGTCTTCAAACGCGGCGGCGGAGTATTTCCGATCGGAATTATGCTCGAGATCGAAAATGGAGTTCGCCGCGCGGCTACGTTCGGCGTGATAATCGACGTCGTTCTCGCGAAGGAACGAGAGTAGGGCGCATTCGGTCGGATTGCCGACCCCGACGACGCGATCTTTGGCGTCCCCTTCGCCTTTCTCGATATGCAGGTTCGCGCGACTATTCACGGCGATTCCGGCGACGACGCGGCGCCATGCGTCCGTCTTCTTGAGCGCGTCGAAGTCCTCTGGCGAGAAGCTCCGTCCGTTCGCGCAGACGAGCGTCGGGGTCATTTGATTGCGCGTGAGCGTGCCCGTCTTATCGGTGCAAATGACCGTCGCCGAGCCGATCGTTTCGGAGGCGACAAGGCGACGCACGAGGCAGTTCTGACGCGCCATTTTCCGCGTGTTCAGCGCGAGGCTAATCGTCGTCATCATCGGCAAACCTTCCGGAACTGCGACGACGATGATCGTTACGGCGACGACGAACGCGAGCAGCACGGATTTCAGAAGTTCCACCCCGTGTTCGACGCCAAAGTCGGTCGTAAGCCCCCAGATCCCCAGGAGAACCGTCCACGACGCCGCCGCGCACGGAAGAAAGATCAGCCCGAGAAGTTTGCGCGACTTCACCGGCGTGCCCATCGCGTTGAAGAACGGTTTGGCGAGGAAACGCTCGATAACGTACCCGAGAACGATCGAGAGCGCGATAAGCGCGAGCCTGCCTGTCGTCGATTCAAAGACCGCGCGCGTCAACGGCGTGCGCGCCGCCGCAACGATGTTCATGATCGTGAAAATGAGCGTCGCCGCCGAAACTCCGAGCACGCTGATCTGATTCGCGAGTCGCCCGAGCTTCTGCGTGAGGGGAGTCTCCGAATCGTCGAGCTCCGCCGCCTCGAGCGCCTCCGCGATCTTCCCGAGTTCCGTCGCGTCCCCGACCTTCGTGACGACCATGATCGCCCGCCCGTCGGAGATCGTCGACCCGCGCGCGAGATAGTCGTCGTCCCCCAGAGCGCCTGCCTGACGCAACGTCGTGAGATCCCAGCTACGCTTCGTCGAACGCTTCCGCGCCCCGAGCGACTCGCCTGTGAACGTCGATTCGTCAACGTAAAGATTCCACGATTCGAGCGCGATTCCGTCCGCCGGGATCTTGTCCCCGGAAGCGACCTCAACGACGTCCCCGACGACGATCGACGAGATCGGAACGCTGTCGATTTGACCGTCGCGATAGACTTTGATCGGGACGTCGTCTTTGATCTTATTGAGCGCTTCGAACTCCTTAGCGCTTTTGCGTTCGCTGAAGAACCCGACGAGGGTCGCGAGCGCGACGGCGATAAAGATTCCGATGGAGTCGATAAAGCTCGCGTCGGCGTTTTTGAGCGCGTACTTCTCGATCGCGGTAACGCCGAGCGAAAGACACGCGGCGGCGAGTAGAATTTTTATGGTGGGATCGTCGAATCCCTCGAGGAGTTCTTTCCACCAAGGATCGCGTTTCGGCGGCGTGAGCTCGTTCGCGCCGTATTGCGCGCGCGACTCGGCGACCTGCTGAGACGTTAGCCCGGATTCGATCGAATATTTGTATGATTTCGCGACAATTTCGCGGTTGGTGGCGCTTGTCATGTTCGGTTGTTCGTTCGGTTGGTCTGTTGAATAGGGAATTGTGAATAACGCGACGTTCTAAGCCTGACCCATCTTACCCCATCGAGGTTCCGACGTCAATTGCGCCGCCGCCGGATGAGATTAGACCGCTCGTGCCGCAGACGGGACAGGTCGAAATCGAACCGGGTTTGATCGGATCGCAGTAAAAATTCCCGCAGTTTGAACAGATGAGCCAGTCGTTTCCGCAGTGCGGGCAAGGCGGAATGAACGCCGCGAGAAGGTTGGTGGAGACGTTCGGCGTTTGCGCGCCGGTTCCGGATTCGTCGAAATCTTCCGGTAACGGGAAGACTTTCGCTTCGGTGTAGAGCGGCGCCTCTTGATCGAGTTTGAAGCGAATCAGAGACTTTCGTCGCGTCGTTCCGCACGCGGCGTGCAGGAAAAGATTATGCGCGAGCCCGTTGCGCGTCTTGACTTTATACTCCCCTTTTCCGACGCGTTCGACGTT
>ONGM01000203.1 GCA_900317365.1 uncultured Planctomycetota bacterium | reverse complement strand
TTTAATCGAGGGAATCGAGATCGTCCAGTCGTCGCCGTTGTATTCGTACGCGCCGAGATCGACTTGACCAAGAGCGACGCGATCCGCTCCGGCGAGATCGAGCCCGTCTGCGTCGAGAAGGTACGCGGAATTCCCCGCGTTGATCGCGACGGAGTCGTTGGGAAGCGTATAGTCCCTTTCGTCCATATTTTCGAAGAGAGAGAGAGAATTGTCGAACGCATAATTGTTGGCGCCGGAATCCCACGAGGAAAAACTAGAGAGCGTGTTGCGCGCTTCAAGGGTTCCGTAGTTTCCGTAGCGATAGACGTCGGAGGTCCCGTTGAGAACGACGATCGAGTTGTAGAAATGTGCGGAATGCGGAACGGAAGCATTTGAGGCGTCGACGTAAACGCCGCGACCGGCGTTGTTTACGATCGTGCAGTTGATAATCTGCGCCGCGTCCTTGGCGACGTAAACCCCGCCTCCGTCCGACGCGCTATTCTCGGCGATTAAGCAGTTGACGAGCTGCGCTCCGTTCCCGTTTACGTAGACCCCGCCCCCGTACGTCGCGGTCGTGTTGCCGGTTATTGAGCAGTTGGCGAGCGAAACGTTCTCCTTGTTGATATAGACTCCGCCGCTCGTTGCGCCGGTGATCGTGAGACCGTTGAGGGTAATATCGGCGGCGTTCAAGAAGAACGCGCGCGAATTCCCGTTCGCGTTAATCGTAATTGAATCGAGCGCCGAACCGTCGATCGTGAGCGATTTCGCGATCTTCAGCTGACTGCCGAGCGCGATCGTCTTATTGTTCATACCCGCGCCAAATACGATCGTGTCGCCGTCGTTCGCGTTTTCTATCGCGTAACGCAACGTTCCCGATTGATTAACGTTGTCGGCGGTTGACGTAACGGTCCAGAGCGCGCCGTCGAGTTCGATCGGTTCGGCGTCCAAGTCAAGAATCGGCGCGCAAAGCGCCGCGCGCTCGATCGCGAGCGCTTCGACGACCGGCGCGGCGTCGAGTAGTTCACGGTTTTCTAAGGCTTCGAGACGTAAAAGAGAAGCTCGCGGCGTTCGCTTTTGAACTTCGGTCGTTTTGCGAAATGAAATCTTGGAAATGAGACGGAGCAAGCAGTTGTCTTTCATTTTATAACTTTCATGCGATGAGGAAAGGAAACAATTATTTAGACGGAACGTACTTTATCCGTCGCGTCGTTTCAGTTGAAGAACTCCATTCTAAGCAACTCGTTGAATGGAGCGGTTGAGGTTTGCAAGAGAGCTTTCAAGGCGCGAACCACGACAAACGCGCGCGTTCGTGAAGCCGCGCCTTGAAGCCGGAAACAATAGGATCGGTTTGCGTCGCAAGCGGCTTGTCGCAACGCAAACCTATTATCGACAAAACTTAGAATTAGTCAAGGAGACTCGCGGCGATCAAGTCGAGAGAATCTTCGAATTCGTCGAAGAGCTCGGCGTCGTCGTCGAGGAGCGCTCCCGAATTGGACTGGTGCTCGTAGCAGCCCAAATCGACATGGCTTCCGACTTTTCGAGTCCTGCCGGCAAGGTCGATCGTTTGATCGTCCACCTTGTCGTTTCGACCGGCGCCCGTGGCGTAACTAATGTTTTGAATTCCATTAGCGTTCGTGTAGCTGATCGAGCCGCTCTTAAGCGTAAAGTCGCCGCCGTCCGCGTTTACAAAGGGAGACTGTCCCTTGTAATTCGTCGCCGCAGCGCTATTCGTCCAGTCCGTGTAGCCGGAGAGCGTTCGATACGCGTTGATCGTCGGCGCCCCGAGAGTCGGATGAACGCCGATTTGACCTTGTCCGCTTTGACTCGCCGAATTAAGCATGACGATCGAGTTATAGAACTCCGCCTTCGACGTATTGTTCCACACGTAAACGCCGCCGCCGTAATTCGTCGCCGAGTTCTTTGCGATCGTATCGTTATAGAATTGGACGTACGCGTTCTTAAAGACGGCGACGCCGCCGCCACGCGCATTCGCTGTGTTGTTTGTGATCAAGCAGTTGGTGATCTTCCCTTGTCTGGAGCTATTAGCGCCCGGACCGTTTGAATATGCGATCGCGCCGCCGCCGCTTGCCGTATTGTTTTGGAGTGTGCAACGGAGGAAATTTGCCGCGCCGCCGTACGCATGAACTGCGCCGCCGCGTCCGCCCGTTACCGTGTTGCTCGTAAACGTACTGTCCGTCGCGGTTAGCGTCGCGCCGACTCCGACGTAAATCGCGCCGCCGCCGCCAGACGACGTCGCTGAATTCGGATCCGGATCCGTGCCTGTTCCGGAGTTGCTCGTAAACGTGCAATTGTTCACATTGAGCGTACCGCTAGCGAGGTTGATCGCGCCACCGGAAGACGTCGATTTACCTTGTGTGAATCTCACCTTGTTGATCGTGAAGCTCGCGCCCGAGAGACTCAAAATTCGGTTCTTATTCGCGCCGCTGATTGTAACAGCCGACGAAAGCGACGAACCGTTAATCGTCGCCGCCTGACTTAGCGAAATTTCCGAATTGAGCGTGATCGTCTTACCCGACATATTCGACGCGAACGTTACGGTCGTGCCCTTCGAACGATACGTAATGAGCGCCTCGCGCAACGTGATTTGACCGTCGTACGCGTCGATAGCGTCGCTCGTTGAGTTCACCACGACCGACGCGCTTTCTTTCGTCTTTTGAGAAACCGAGCCGCTGTAGTTCGAATCGAGGTAATACGTCCCGTCGCCGACCGCCATGACGCTGATTGCGTACTGCGTCGTCTGCGAAAGTCCGGTGAGCGGAATGGAAGTGGAAGTGGTATCCACCGTCTTCGTTTGACTTCCGGCAACGTACTTCACCCTGTATTTCGACGCGTGGTCGACAGCGTTCCACTGAATGGAGATCGACGTGTCCGTGTGCCCCGTTACTTTGAGTCCCGTCGGCGTTGCGAGTTGCTCCGGAACGATCAGTTGTACGACGCTAGTGTAAGGAGAATCGAGGTAGTTTACACCGTCCCCATTCGCCATAACTTTAACGTCGTATTTCGTGGCGCCAGCAAGAGCGGGCGACGTGTAGCTTGGGGAAGTCACTGTAACATACGTCCAAGACGATGCGCTCGTCGCTTTATAGGCCAGCGTGTAATGATCTGCGTTTGTAACGGGATTCCACGTGGCGGTGAACTTTTTGTCGCCGAGCGTTAACTTGAGACCCGTCGGCGTCAGGAGTTGTTCCGGATCCGGTTCGTCCGGTTCCGTGCGCTGATCCACGACGTCCGAGTAATCAGAATCTTCATAGTACGTCCGGTCGCCTAATGTAGCGACGCGTAGGTTATAGAGGGTATCGGGTTGAAGACCGGTGATTGACGTGCTTGTTCCCGTAAGCTGACTCGACCAGGTTTTCCAAGTCGAAGAACTTTGGGGTTTATATTCGACCAAGTAGCTTTGTCGATGTTCGACGGCGGTCCATCGCAAGTAGATGGAATCGCTCGTTGCGCTCGTGTAGGTAATCGATGGCGTCTCGAGTTCTTCTTGTACGATTACGGTCACGACGTCGGTCCAGTCTGAGCTGGCGGCGCCTGCGTTCGTCATGACTTTGAAGTCGTAGGACGTCGCGCCGTCGAGACCGGAGATCGTAACGCGCGTCGTACTGACGGTTTTCGTAATAGACCACGTTGACTCGCTCGACTTTTTGCAGGCAACCGTATAACTCGTAGCGCCGGAAACAGAATTCCAGGAGGCGGTCGCTTGGTTTACTCCCGGCGACACTTTGAAATTAGACGGAGCGTCAAATTTTGTCGTTTCGTCGCAAACGGCGCTTGGATCGGAGTCGGAATAATACGTTCCGTCGCCGAGCGCGGTAACCCTTACCGAATACGTTTTTCCCGATTGGAGATTTTCGATCGTCGCATTCGTCGCCGTAATCGTATTCGACCAAGTCGACCAGCTCGAAGCGCTTGAAAGTTTGTATTCGACCTTATAAGCGCTACGATTTGCGACGGCGGTCCACGTCAACGAAATCGAATCGCTCGTCGCGCTTGTGGACGTAATCGTCGGGGACGAAAGTGTAACGGGGCGAGGCGATCCCGTTGTTATATCTACAGGCTCGCTGTAATCAGAATTAAGGTAACGACCGGTTCCATTCGCGCGAACTTTGACAGTGTACGTCGTGTTCGAGTCGAGTCCGGATTTTGTCCAACTCGTAACATCGCTCGCTACGTCTTCGAAGATGAAGCTTGAAGCGTCCGACTTTTTGTACGCGACGGTGTAACCGGAGGCGTTTGCGATTGCGTCCCAATTCGCCGTAATCGATGTGTCCGTCGAACTTGTGGACGTAATCGTCGGCGTTTGAAGGAGTATGACAGGCGTAGGTTGGAATAATGTCGCCTCACTCCAGTCGGAATTGGCGTCATTTCCTAGCGCTGCGACTCTGAGGTTGTAGGACTTGGAAGAATCGAGACCTGCGATCGTCACATTCGTCTCGGTAATTGTCGACGCAAGTAATGTCCAGGCAGAGGAACTCGTTTCTTTGTATGCAAACTGATAACCGACGGCGCCGTCGACGGAGTCCCACGAGGCGGTGGCGCTATTGTCGCCAGACCATACGACGTAGAAATTCTTCGGCGCGTCGATATTAGTCGTTGCATAAACCGGTTCGCTCGAATAGGAGGTGGTATAAAGATCGCCGTCGCCGAGCGCATAGACGGAAAACCCATATCGGGTTCCCGGTTGCAGACCTACGATATCGATCATGCTTTCATTTTCGTCATACGTTCCAAGTTCGCCTCCGTGACCGTACGAGTCTGAGTACTGGACGACGTGCCCCATCGCATACTGACTGCTCGACCATGCTAACGAGACGAAGGTCGTCCAAACTCCGTCAACCCATGCTTCAGGAGTGGGCAAACGCGTCGGTTCCGGGTCAACCGGACCGTCCGATTGAAATTCATATGCGCCGAGGTCGACGTTGTTTCCTTGGACGCGGACGTTGCCGAGCAGGTCGTACGCGGCGCCGTTAGGCAGGTATTCGTCGTTTCCGGCGTCGATGGCGACGCTACCGTTCGCGAGGGTATAGTCGCCGTTCTCCGCGTCGGTAAAGAGAACGTCGGTCGCGTTGTAGTTGCGGACGTCGACTTCTTCTTCCCAATCGCCGAACGACGTGAGAACGTTGTAACCATACGCGGTCGCGTCTGAACTGAAAAGGTTGATATCTTTCCCTTCCGGCGCGCTGTTTCCGGCGACGATTGAGTTGTAGACGTACAGTTTGGCGCTTTCGTCCAAGTCTATTCCGCCGCCCCCTCGGGTCGCGACGTTTCCGGAGATCGTGCAGTTGTAGAGTCGCGCCGTTCCGAAGAGTTCCAAACCGGCGCCGTAAGATCCGTTGTTGTCGACGATCAGACAGTTGGTCGCTTCAAAGACTCCGTTTGCATCGCAGAGGACGCCATGAACCTCGTTATTGCGAACGATAACGTTCTTTGCGACGACGGCGCCTTCATAGAGATAAATACCGGACGCCGTGTTCCCTTCAACGACGCAATCCGTCAAATTAACGGAACCGCATTCAATGTAAACGCCCGTCGTACCGTTGTTGAGGAATGCGCAGTCGTTGAATTCCGACGTAGTGTCCGTTTGGAACGACACGGCGCCGGCGCCGACGTTTCCGGAAAAGACCGTCGAGTTCGCTACGATCTTTGCGTTCGGTTTGACCGCGATCGCGCCGCCGTAGTACCAACCTTCGTCGTCGGAAGAGTCGACATACGTCGCGTTATTGTCGCTGAAGACGCAATTGTCGACGACGAGCTCGCCGTAATCCCAGATTGCGCCGCCGCACGCCGGAGACTTGCCGCGCGTGAACTCCAGTCCTTTGAGAACCAGCTTGTTGTTTTGCGCGAGCCAGAGTATGCGCGTCGCGTCCCCGCCGCTGATCGAAAGCCCCGGCGATTGCGCGCTCGAGTTGTAAAGATTCGACGCGTCGATCGTCAGATTCTTATTGACGTACAGCTGACCGCGAGACGCGTCGAGTTCGATCGTCTTCCCTCGGAGCGAAGAATCAAACGTGATCGTATCGCCGCCTTGGGAGTAAATTGCAACCGCTTCGCGTAACGAAATCAGACCGTCGTTGGAATTCACGACGTCGAGTTCCGTCGTAACGACTGTCGACGGCGTTTCCTGAACCGTTCCGGGTTTCGTCCAGATCGACGCCGGAGCGCTGAAAGGCGAGGAGCTCGATTTCACTCGGAGAACGTAATTCGTCGCCGGGGTCAGTCCGGTAACGGTGTACGAGTTCGTTCCGATATTGTCGATCGTTATTACGTCTTCGCTACCGGCTTGCGCGTATTCCAACGTGAAGCCGGCGTTGACGTCGGCGCTCCAGCTCAACGTGATCGAGTTCGGAGTCGACGAATACGAAGTGATCGTCGGCGCGCTTTGCTCGATTTCGTTGGCGAAAATTGAGAAGGTTTCGCCGGCGTGCCACGGATGCTCGATATAATCGGCGAAGACGCCTTGATTCGGCGCGTACGTTTCGTCTACTGCGGAGAAGGGATCGTTTTGTTCCGTATAGATAAAGGCGTCCGTTCCGGTCGTGCAATAACGCAACGATTCCAAGAACGTCTGGGGATAGCCCACGTACGCGTTGCCTTGCTTACCGAACCACGAACACTCGTAGTGATTTGCCGCCGCGCCCCCAGCGAAATGCGCCGCGCCTGTGTAACGCCCGGAGAGCGCGCCGGTCGCCGGATCGAAAATATCGTCCAAAATTCCGCCGGAGAAACATTGCGTAAAGACGCACGTTACGTAACCTTGGGGAATTTGGAAGACCGCGTCGCGAACCATTGCGCCGCTGATATTGGCGCCCCAGCCGCAGAGGTAGTCGTTGTAATCGCGGGTTGCCTGCTCTCTTCCGTCGCCGTGATCTTCCGTATAGAACAGAAGGTGCGAGTCCGCCGTCATGAGATTACCGATTTCTTTGAACGTCGTCGTCAGATTAGGACCGGTCGCCGCGCGCACCGTCGTGCCGAGGGACGTCGCAAAGGACATGTCCGAAGCCGTTAAATTCGGATAATACACGTTGCCAAGATTGAGATTTTGCGAAGTCCCGTCGACGACGCCGTCTGCGTAGAGAATATAGATCTTTTGCGGATCAAGTGAGAAGTCTTCGACAAGTTCGTAGTAGTAGTCGACCAGAGTTACGTAAAACTCTTCGAGGTTATCGTACTTGTCGTATCCGCCGACGAATAAAACGGCGTAGTCGTTAGCGCTTGGCGTTTCGGAAACGATAGGCGCCATTCGTCGAATAAATTTTTTAGACGAGTTTGCAATGGAAATTCCGGAGGGCGTGTAGAAACCGACGTCGTCCGTTTCTACCGCCGTCGGTTTGACGCCGAGCGCCGGCGTCGACGTTATGCTGTAAACCGAGACTTCCGTGCTGACGTCGATAAAGTCAAATCCGCCGAACTGGGTGAGACCGTCGAGCGCGGTGAACGTCGGATCGTAATAGTTGACTTTGATCTGCGCGCGCTCCATATTGCGCGAGAGAATCGAAATCGAGCCGCTCGTCTCATAGTTTACGTCAAGCGTGATCGTCGCGCTCGAAAGATCGAGGGGCGCTCCGGAGTACCGAGTCGGATCCAGGAGAATGATATCGTCGATGGGCGTGGAGCGCGCCGTTTCGAGGGCGTTTATCATGGCGTCCGCCGTCCAGTCGGCGAGAACGATAATATTGACGTCGGCGAGAGATTCCGGCAACGTCAGTTTGTTATATCGTTGACGCAGATCGTCGTATTCCGTCGCCGAGAGGTTCGACGCGTCGCGCGTCTTGACGGAGATCGTTCCGCAATACGGCGAATTCGACCAGAAAACGCCGTCGGCAAGCGCGCGAACCTTGACGTAGTAAGTCGAGTTTTCGTCGAGATCGGGGATCGTCAGACTATTCTCCTTCGCGGCGACGTTGACGGTCGTGTACGCCGCCGCCGACTTCTCCTTATAGATTACGGTGTAACCGGTAGCGCGAGGGTTCGCGTTCCATTCGACGTAGATCGAGTCGGAGGAGAGCGCGCGCGCGGACGTCGTCGGAGCGTCGAGCGCCGTTTTGGCGATCGCCTTATTCGTCGTGCTTATCGTTGAAATCGGCGAGAACGACGAGTTGATATATTCCGTGCCGGTCGCGAGGGAACGCAATTTGATCTGATATTCCGCGTTCGGATTGAGATCGGTGATCTGGTAATAAGTTTTCGACGCCGGAACGGATTTCGTTGTGAATTTTGTCGCTCCGACCGGCGCGTACGCGACGTAGTATTTCGTTGCGTTCGGAACGGCGTCCCAGTGCAGAAGAATGGAATCCTTTGAGGCGTCGACCGACGAAATGGTCGGCGCGACAAGCTTGAGCGGATTAATCGTTCGGTACGCGGTGAGAACGGAGTACGCCGAGGTTTTATAATCAACGCCGTCGCCGAGCGCGCTCACTTTGACGCTGTAACCCGTGTCCATGGCGAGTCCATTGAGCGTCAGTTCCGGCTCGACTCCAACGTCGATCGTCGTGTATTCGGAGTCCCCGGCCGCGATATACATAACGCGGTATCCGAGCGTGTGTTCAATCGGCTCCCAAGCGAACGACAGAGAATCTTCCGTCGCTTCGGTAAGAGTCACGACAGGAGACGCGAGCGTCTGCTGCGTCGCAACGGTGATTTCCGAATAGTTCGAGTTGGAAACGCCGCCTCCGCCGAGCGCCGTAATGCGAACGTTGACGATCTCGCCTTCCGACAATCCGGAGATTTGGCGTTGATACTTGCTCGCCGCAAGCGTAATCGACGTATAGCTTGACGCGCTTTCCGTCATATACTCGAACAAGTATCCCGTCGCGCCTTCGACCTGTTTCCACCCGACGGTGATCGCGTTCGTTTTCTTCGTGACCACGGAGAGGATCGGCGCGTCCAACTTGTTCGCCGCGCTTCCAACCGTTACGGAAACGACGTCGCCGAAAGGCGAGTTGAGCGTTGTCGTTCCGTCGCCAATCGCGCGGACTTTAAATTGGTACGCGTCCCCTGCGGCGAGATCGGAGAGCGTGAACGTCGTTGCCGTCTTCGCAACGGATTTCGTCGTGAAAGAACCGCCTTCGAGGGCGTAGGAGACGTAATATTTCGTCGCGTTCGGAACGGCGTCCCAGTTGATCGTAATCGAGGATTCCGTCGTTTCGGTCGAGGTGATCTGAGGCGCAGGTAGCGTTTGCACGCTCGATTTCGTCGTTACGGAAACGACGCTAGGAGGCGAGTTGAGCGTCGCCGTTCCGTCGCCGCCGGCGTAGAGACTGAGTTGGTAAGTTTTCCCGGCGTCGAGGTTGGAGAGCGTGAACGTCGTTACCGTCTTCGCAACGGATTTCGTCGTGAAAGAGCCGCCTTCAAGGCCGTAAGAGACGTAATATTTCGTTGCGTTCGGAACGGCGTCCCAGTTGATCGTAATCGAGGATTCCGTCGAATCGGTCGAGGTGATTTGCGGCGCAGGCAACGTTTGCACGCTCGGCTTCGTCGTTACGGAAACGACGTCGCTAAAGGGCGAGGTAATCGTCGTCGTTCCGTCGCCGACGGCGCGGAGTTTGAATTGGTAAGTTTCCCCAGCCGCGAGGTCGGAGAGGGTGTACGTCGTGACGGTCTTCGCAACGGATTTCGTCGTGAAAGAGCCGCCTTCGAGGGCGTAAGAGACGTAATATTTCGTTGCGTTCGGAACGGCGTCCCAGTTGATCGTAATCGAGGATTCGGTCGAATCGGTCGAGGTGATCTGCGGCGCAGGCAAATTTTGCACGCTCGTCGTCGTTACGGAAACGACGTCGCTGAAGGGCGAGGTAATCGTCGTCGTGCCGTTGCCGATCGCGCGGACTTTGAATTGGTATGTTTCTCCTACCGCCAGGTCGGAGAGCGTATACGAGGTCGCCGTTTTCGCAACGGATTTCGTCGTGAAGGAGCCGCCTTCCGGGGCGTAAGAGACGTAATATTTCTCGGCGTTTGAGACGGCGCCCCAGGTGATCGTAATCGAGGATTCGGT
>ONGM01000112.1 GCA_900317365.1 uncultured Planctomycetota bacterium | reverse complement strand
TCAAAGAGATGGATCAACGCGCGGAAGAGAACTCGAAGTTTTTTAATTTCAGCAAGTAAATTGCGCGCCGACGACGTTGAAAAGACGCGAAACCAAGCGCCGACCGTTGCGAGAGTCTTTCGCAACGGTCGGCGTTTTTATAGTCGGCAAAGTCAGAGTCGCCTAGCGAGCGTCGCCAAAGAAGAGCGCGATTTCTCTTCTCGCCGCTTCCGGGGAGTCGGAAGCGTGGACGAGGTTTTCCGTTCCTCCGAGAGCGAAGTCTCCGCGAATCGTGCCCGGTTCGGCTTCCGCGCCGTCGGTGGCGCCGACCAGTTTGCGCACAATCGCAATCGCGCCGGGTCCGCGCCAGATCGAAGCGATCACGTCGCCGCGCGTCGCGTACGACTCCAGTTCGCCGTAGAAATCGCGTCCGACTAAATGCGCGTAATGCCGCGCGATAAGCTCTTTCGAGAGACGCTTCGTTTCAAGCCGCTCAAGTTTTAAGCCCTTTCTTTCCAAACGCGCGACGATCTCGCCGACTAGTCCGCGTTCCAACGCGTCCGGCTTGAGCATGACAAAAGTCTTCTCCGCGACCTCGCGTTCATTCTGAGTCATGAGATTCTCCTCCTTGACGTCCAACGACGTCCTTTATTTCTCCAGCGTTCGATTCAGTACCGACGTTCTCCTAAACGATCGCGCATATTATACGACGAACGGACTTCTCGTCAATGAACCGTTTCCATGCGCAAAAACTCCTCTTGACGCGTTCCGCGATCTCTTGTTATAGTCCGTCCGAGCGTCGTATGGAGACGCACTTTGGACGCACATTGGTCGTCGGCGCGCGCCGCGAAGTCGACGAAGCGCTTGAAATGGGATATATGGAAATGAACTGTTTGAAACAACTTACGCTCATCGCGAGCGTTGCGTTGGCGCTCGGAGCCGCTCCGGCCATCGCCGATAACGCGTCGACCGACGCCGCCGCGCGAGAAAGCGCGTCCCGCGTCGCGCAACGCGTCGCTAACGACAATCCAATTCGACAATCCGCGAAAAAACTCTATCCGGAAATCGTCGCGGAAGTCAACGGCGAAAAGATTACCCTCGATCAGTTAAAAGCGGAAACTCTGGAAGCGCACGGGCAAGACGTGCTCTCGCGCATCTTGAATCGCGCGCTCGTCCTCGCTGAATGCAAACGTCAAGGCGTCTCGATTACCCGCGCCGACGTCGACGCCGAAATCGATCGACTCGCGAAATCTTTCCGAATCGATCGTCAGCAATACCTCGATATCGTCGAGAAAGACTCTTCGATGGGATATCAGGAATACGCGGAAGAGGTCGTTTGGCCGAGACTCGCGCTCCAAACGCTCGTCGCCGATAAGATCAAGTCGACCGACGAAGAACTCGAAGCGGCGTACCTGAAATCGTACGGCCCGTCCGTCGGACTCCAGATGATCGTATGCGCGACGAAAGAAGACGCTAACGCCGCGCGCGAACGCGTCGTCGCCGGCGAAGATTTCGGAAACGTCGCGAAAGAAGTCTCCGTCGACGCGCTCACCGCGTCGAGAAAAGGGCGTATGCAACCGATCTTCCACGGAACGCTCGCCGATCCCAAAATGGAAGAACTCCTCTTCTCGCTCGAAGTCGGCGAAATCTCCGACGTCATCGGTCCTTACGGCCCGCAAGATCAATACGTCGTCTTCCATTGCGAAAACCATTACGACTCGATCGTTCCCGAAGAACAAAAGAACGAGATTAAAGATCGACTCGAAACGCAAGCGAGCGCCGCGAAACTCAAGACCGCCGCGAACGAACTCTTCGAGAAACTCGGACGCGAAGCGAACGTCGTCAACGTCATCGCCGACCCCGCCTTGCGCGCCCAGTTCCCCAACGTCGCCGCAACGATCGACAGTCGCCCGATCTATCTTGACTCCGTGATTGAAATGTCCCTCAAACTTTACGCGGAACAAGATCTCGCGTCGATGATTTCCATCGCGCTCATTCGTCAAGAGTGCAAAAAGGTCGGCGTCGTCGTTACCGATCAGGACGTTGCGACCGACGTCTGGATCCACGCGGCGGAAAGCGTCAATCCCCTTCCCGACGGTTCCCCGAACGTGAAAGAGTACCTGCGCTCCGAACTCGCGAAATACAACGTTACCGAAGATTATTACAAGAAGTCGATCGTCTGGCCGGGACTCGCGTTGCGCAAGCTCTCCGAAGGACTGGTCAAAGTAACCGAAGAAGATATTCAGAAGAGTTTCGAAGCGAACTACGGCGAAAGGGCGATCTGCCTCGGAATCGTTCTCAACGACGAACGCCGCGCGCGCGAAGTCTGGCAAAAGGCTCGCACTATGCCGACCGCTGAAAATCGCGACCCGGAAGAAGTCTTCGGCGACCTTGCCGCAGAATACTCCGTCGACCCCGCCGGAAAACAAATGCGCGGACGTATCGAGCCCATTTGCAAAAACGGCGGATACCCGGAACTCGAAGACGAGGCGTTCTCGCTCAAACCGGGCGAACTATCGCAAATCATTCAAGTCGACGCGTCCACTTACGTCGTGCTCTACTGCAAAGAAATCGAGCCGGCGCGCGACGTTCAACTTGCCGACGTGCGCGAAATTCTCGTCTCCAAGATTCGCAAAATGCGCGAAGTCTCCGCCGCCGGCGAATTCTACGCGCAAGCGGTTAAGCGCTCAACGATCGTCGACAAAGTCTCCGGACAGGTCATGACTCCGAAAATGTCGAATCCGAACGACGTCATGACCGCGACTCGTCCCGACGCGGCGCCGCGTCGATAAATTCAAACGCCGCGAACGACTCGAAGCCGCTCGCGGCGCGCTATCCCGTCAAGTTCCTTTCGAGCGAACCCGCGCGTCGAACGCTTCCTTCTGCGGAAGGAACTTCCCCAACGACGCGCGGGTTTCCTTTTTTCTTGACGCGACCGCGCGGACGGCTCGCAGACGTTACTTTCCGTCGACTTCTTGAATAAACTGGTGTATCGGATCGGGGCCGCCTTCGCGAACCTTGCCCGTAAAGAGTTCCTTCACGTAAAGCTCTTCTTCGCGCGGCGACTCCGGCAACTTAAAGGAATCGCCTTTCTGCAAAATGACGCGCGTGTCCTGAAGTCCGCCGAGCGGGTCCGTGCCGGCGACCTGAGCTGGGAACCAATATCCGACCTTTTCGTCGTCGACGAGGTAAAACTCAGCCCAGCAGTGTCCGGGAACGCGCACGAGTCGCGCGGGAACGTCGAGCGCGCGGCACATGGAAATAAAGAGGGCCGACATATCTTCGCAGTCGCCGTCGCGCGATCGCAACGCCGCGAGCGCGCCGCGCATCTGCTTTTCGATTAAAACCTCTTTATATTGAATATTGTCGCGGACAAAGGCGAGGATCGCGTCGACTTTATCCCATGCGTTTTCGATATCCTTCGTCGTTTCTTTCACGAGAGTCTTAATCGTCTTGGAATTCGATTCCATATACTTGCTCTCTTTGAGATAACGTTTGACGTCGGCGGGAACTTGTTTCGGGATCTGATAAACGTCGACGTCGGTCGGCGGCAGAATCGTGTAACGCGTAACTTCGAAGAGTACGGTCGCTTCGACGGTGTTCCCTTCCTTCAATTCGCGCATTTTAAAGACGAGCTGGCGAGCGCCGCCTTCTTTGAGATCGCGGTAATCGACCTTGGCGATCTTCGGGAAATCTTCCTCTAAGACGCGAACTTTCTGCTCGGGAAACTCCATCGGCACCGGCGCGGAGCCAAAGACGTCGGAGCACGACCCGCCCGGCTGCGCGCCAAAGATCATCCCGGCGCGATACTTGTGAGACGTCGGGGCGCCGAGTTTCGGGCCGTGCTTGCCGCTCGGCGTCGCCGCCGAGGAACCGGCGTCGGAATTCGACTTCGCTTTCGACGAAGAAGCGCTCGCGGTCAGCTTATTCGTCGCGGTCTTATTCGAGGCGGCGGCGCTCGACTTCGACGCGGTTTCCGTCGCCTTCGCCGTCGTTTTTCGCGCCGTCGATTTGTTCGTTTGAGAGTTTGCGGCGGCGCGCGCCGGGTTCGTCGAGCGTTGGATTGCGGTCGCGCGTCTCGCAGCGGTCGTCGACTGAGACGTCGCGGACTGTTTGGTCGACGTCGACGCTTTCGGCGCCCCGGTCTTCGTTGTTTTCGACGTTGTTTTCGACGTTGCTTTCGACGTTGACGACGGTTTTGCGGCGTCCCGCTCCTCCTCGTCGACGTCAAAGGCGTCGTCGTTTTCGCCGAGATCCGGCGTTTCCGGCGCCGGACGTTGCGCGGCGCGCATTCTTCCGAAACTCGTCTGCGCGTCTGCGGAAGACGACGCAAAGAAGAGAGAACTCGCGCAACAAGCGACGAGCGCGCAATGTTTTAGAACGGCGTTCATACCAGCGATCCTTTAACGTAAATTAACCCTTCGGCGCAAGCGCGAAAACGACGCGACTCGACGCGCTTAGCGTCATTATAATCGAAAGAACTTTTTTGCGCTCTTTATTCTTGACGCAGACCGAAAAAATCGGTAGTACAAACGTTGCTCGGCTCCGCGTCGCAACGATCGCAAAAACTATGGGAATTACCCCAAAAATCGGGCCGAGGGGACGTTTGCAAGCGTCAAACGTCGATATAATATCAAACACGCAGGGGACGCCTTCGCCGCCTGAGTATTGACAACGCTTTCCACACGCGAGAAAAACCAATGAAAAAGTATTTGGTCGACGACACAGAGTACGCTGTGCGCGTCGAAGGTACCGGACCGATTTTGCTTTTTGCGCACGGTTTTCCATTCGATTCGCACCTTTTCGACGCCGCGATCGAACGCCTGAAAGACGACTTCTGTTGCGTCGCACCGGATCTTCGCGGGTTCGGAAGGACGAAATTAGGCGCGAACGGTCACAATCCGCACGGCGCGCCGCGCGTTAAGATGGGACGTTACGCCGACGACCTCGCGATTCTCGTCTCCGAGATCGCGTGCCAACGCCACGATAAGCCCGCAAAGATCATCCTTTGCGGGCTCTCGATGGGCGGTTACGTCGCGCTCGCGTTCGCGCGCCGCCGTCCGGAACGCCTCGCCGGATTCGTCTTCTGCGATTCCAACGCGACCGCCGACACGCCGGAAAAAGCCCAGGAACGCGTCGCGCTCGCCGACTCCATAACCTCGTTGCAGATTCCCGATCTCGCCGACAGAATGATCCCCGGTCTTCTCGCGCCGGAAACGTTGCGCAAGCGGCCCGACGTCGTTTCCGAACTTCGTGAAATGATCTCGCGTCAGTCGCCGGAAGCGATCGCCGCAGGCGCTCGCGGTATGGCGAAACGGTCCGATTCGACGGAAACGCTCGGACAAATCGAAGCGCCGGCGCTCGTCCTCGGCGGCGAAAGCGACGCGCTCTCCCCGCCGGCCCTCCTCGATTCCGTCGCCGCCGCAATGCCGAACGCGACGCGCGTTACGATTCCCAACTCCGGACACCTTCCGCCGCTGGAGAATCCCGACGCGTTCGCAAACGCAATTCTGGAATGGCGCAACGCCAACGTGAAATACTAACGCGCCGCGCCGACGCGCCGCTCGCGCGACGACGCGCTTAAAGGAAAAGGTCGACTCTTGGATTTCTTCACCATGAACCTCATGTCCGTCTCCGCGCAAGCGGAACGTCCCGACGCTCCGGCGCCAAGCGCCCAACCCGACGCGTCCGACCCCGATCGCAACGCTCTCGCGAACGCCGCGACCGAAGCCTCTCCGGACGCGCCGACCGCTGAGACGACGGTTGAGAACCCCGAGCCTGGCCCCGCCGTAGACGCGAACGCGCCGTCCGGTCGCGCGCAAGAAGAACGCGCCGATTCGACGGCGAACGCCGACCCAAAGCCTGCGCGAACGACCGAACCCGCGCGAAAACCGCGCCGACGCGCCGACGCCGCATCTATGGCGAAAGCGCAAAAAGAAATCTCCGTCAGCGAGTTCTTCGCTAAAAACCGGCACCTTCTCGGTTTCGACAATCCGCGCAAAGCTCTGCTCACCGCCGTGAAAGAGGCGGTCGACAACTCGCTCGACGCTTGCGAAGAATCCGGCGTCCTGCCGGAAATCTGGATTAAGCTCGACCGTATTTCCGACGATCGATACCGCGTCTCCGTGCAAGACGCCGGACCCGGGATCGAACCGCAACAGATTCCGCTCATCTACGGGAAACTGCTCTACGGCTCGAAATTTCACCGTCTCCGAATGAGTCGCGGACAGCAAGGCATCGGTATCAGCGCGGCGGGAATGTACGGTCTCCTTACGACCGGAAAGCCTCTTGAAGTCCTCTCGAAAACGTCGATTCGCCGACCTGTCTCATATTTCGTCGTTCGTATCGACTCCAAAACGAACGCGCCGGAAGTGCTCAACGGAGACGGACAAGGGGAAAAGATCCCCGCAAACGACGAAGGCAAACAGCTCCTCGTCGACAAAGGTCTCGAATGGGTCGACACGCCGAGCGGCACGCGCGTTACCATCGAATTGCAGGCGAAATATCAGCGCGGACGCGGCAGCGTCGACGAATACCTCGAACAGACCGCCCTCGCCAACCCTCACGCGACCTTCCATTACGTCGACCCCGACGGAAAACAAGTCGATTACGAAGCTTCCGTCGACCAACTCCCCCCGGAACCGATCGAAATTCAGCCGCACCCGTACGGCGTCGAACTCGGCAAACTCCTCGAAATGACGCGGGAAACGAATAAATCGTCGATGCGCAAATTCCTCACGGAGTCGTTCAGTCGCGTTTCCCCGGCAATCGCGACGGCGATTTGCGAAAAGGCGGGTATTTCCGTTCGCACGAACCCGCGCGCGCTCGAGCGCGACGACGTCGCCAAACTCTTCCACGCGATCGAAGAGACGAAGATTCCCGCGCCGTCCGCCGACTGCGTCGTTCCGATCGGGGAACAGAATCTTCTCGCCGGTCTGAGAAAGATCGTTCCGGGCGAATTTTTCGTCGCGTCGACGCGTCCTCCGGCAGTGTATCGCGGCAATCCTTTTATCGTAGAAGTCGGGCTCGCGTACGGCGGCGGCCCCGCGTTGCAAAAGATCACGCGCGAAACGCTCCGAGAACAGCTCGCGGAAAGCGACGCGCGAACGATTCGCCAGTTTCTCACGGCGACTTTCGACGGGATCGGCACGGACGGCGCCGACAAGATCATTAAGACGGCGAATATTCGTCCGCGCGTCTCGCCGCCGAAATTGTCGCCGCGCGAATTCGAAGCGCTCGTTAAAACGCTGCAAACGCTCAACTTATCGGAAGGTCAGACGACGTCGGTCTATCGCTATTCGAATCGCGTGCCGTTGCAATTCCAGGCGAGCGCGTGCGCGATTACGCAGACGATTATGCAGATGAACTGGAAGATCTACGGACTCCAGCAGTCTCGCGGCCAACTCCCGCGCGGCCCGCTCACGATCATCGCGCACTTCGCAAGCGTTTGGGCGCCGTATACGAGCGAATCGAAAGAAGCGCTCGCGTCGTACCCGGAAATCCAAAAAGAACTGCGGCTCGCGTTACAGACGGTCGGACGCAAGCTCGGACTCTTTCTGAAGCGTCGCGAACGCGTCAAGCAGGAAGGCTCGCGTCGCGCCGTCTTTGTTCGTTATCTTCCGGAAATTGCGGAAGCGGTCGCGGAAATCAATCGCGGCGCGTTCTCGGAAAAACTCACGACGGAACGGGTCGCCAAAAGAGCCGCCGCAACGTCGGGCGCCATGAACGCCGATCCGAGCGCGCTCTCGACCGACGCCGTCGCCGACGCGATCAAGCGAAGTCAAAGTAGCGGCGACGTCTATATGAAACTTCTCGCCGTCGCGAATCGCAAAACGGCGCTCGCCGACGTTCGTTACGACGACAGCGGCGTGAAAATCGACCCGAACGCGCCGCAAAAAGACGAACTCGACGGAGATTCCGCCGTCTACATCGTGAAATCGAACGCATAGCCGCGCAAAGACGCCGACAGACGCCTCCAAAGAAATTCATTTTTCTTTCGGTTTTCCTCTTGTCAAATTCGCGCGCTCATATATAATACGCCTATCCTTGACGTTCGCGTTAAGGGAGTTACCCGATGGTGTAACGGTAGCACAAGGGATTTTGGTTCCCTTTGTCGAGGTTCGAATCCTCGTCGGGTAGTTTCGTTAAGCTCGCCGGTTTTTTTGTCCTTTTGTCCGGCGAGTTTTTTATTTCTTGACGTTCGCACACTTGCGTTTTTCCCGCGCGTCGACTCTTTCTTTGGGCGTTTCAAAATCGTATAATACAGGACGCGTCGTCGCTCGTTCGCCGCTTCGCGCGACGACGGCGCGTTTTCATCCCTATGACGTCAAAATAAGAAGGAACTTCGATGAAACTTCGCAACGTCTGCGCGTTTATCGCGCTTTCTCTCGTGTCAACGCTCGCTACGTCGGCGTTTGCCAAAGACGCGCAATGGACCGTTCGGAATAAGCCGCGCGACACGATCACCGTCATTGCGCACCGCGGCGCCGGCGATCTCGCGCCGGAAAATTGTCTCTCCTCCCTCGAACTCTCATGGTCGATGGGAGCCGTGCCCGAAGTCGACGTGCGGTCGACAAAAGACGGAAGAATCGTCATGTTCCACGACGGGAATTTCAATCGCATTCTTCCCGACGCCGATCCCGAATTCAAAAAGAAGACGATCGCCGACCTAACCTTCGACGAAGTCCGCGCTCTCGATATCGGAGCTTATCGCGGTGAAAAATTCAAAGGCGAAAAGATCGTCTCCATTGAAGAAATCGTCGAAGCGCTCAAAAAGGACGCCCGACGACACGTTGTCATCGACGTTAAAGAAGTCGACCTCAAAGCGTTGGCAAAAGCGGTCTACGACGTTCGTTTCCAAGTGACGCTCACCACCTCGAACGAAGACTTGCTCGCGCAATGGCTCGAAATTTGCCCGAACGCCGACGGAACGCTCTGGATGGGACTCGGCCAAATGAACGACGAACAGCTCGAAGCGCGGTTCAAAACGCTACGCGAAAAGAATTTCCGCGGAATTAACCGCTTTCACCTCCACGTAACGCGCGACGCCGACGGCAACCTCAGCCCGACTCCTGAATTCATCCGCTCGCACGGCGACGAACTGCGACGGCGCGGGATTGAATTCCAGGCAATGCCTTGGCCGACAAAAACGTGCCCCGGCGCAAAAACCGATTACGACCTCTTCAAAACGCTTCTCGAACTTGGCGCCATGGGATTCGGCGCCGACCGCATGGACGTCGCGTACAAAGCGCTCGACGATTTCTACGCCGAGTCCCCCGAAGACTGGAATATCTGCGACAACATTCCCCTCGACGAAGTCGTCGTTATGGGGCATCGCGGCATGGGCAACGAAGCGCCCGAAGGAACCATTAAAACCTTCCAACTCGCGTGGGCGTCCGGAATCTGCCCGGAAGCGGACGTGCGCACGACGAAAGACGGCGTGATCGTCTCCTTCCACGACGACAACTTCGCGCGCATCCTAAAAGACGCCCCTGAAGAGATTAAAAAGAAAGGCGTCGAAGACGTTACCTACGACGAACTCATGAAGCTCGACGTCGGCGCGTATAAAGGGGAAGAATATCGAGGCGAGCGCGCCGTTACCATTAAAGAAATCGTCGACGAACTGAAAAAAGACCGTCGCCGCCTCATCTTCTGCGACCTGAAAAATATCGATCTCAAGCAGTTCGCGAAAGAAACGGAAGAGGTTCATCCTCAAATCTGCCTCACCGGCCCCGACGTCGCGCCGCTCGTCGAATGGAAGAAACTCGCGCCGCGCTCGAAAACGCTCATTTGGATGCCGACGACATGGTCCGGTACGCCGGAAAATTTTGAAGAACGCTTTCTGAAACTCCGCGACGCCGACTTCTACGGTCTCGACTTCGTGCAAGTTCACGTTACGGTCGACGCCGACGTCAACGTCAAGCCGACGGTCGACGTTCTCCGCCGCTGCGGAAACGAATGCCGCAAACGCGGTGTTACCTTCGAAGCGATCACGTGGACGAACGGCGACAAGGAGTCCTCTTACAACGCGCTACTCGACGCCGGTCTCGCCTCCTTCGCGACCGATTATCCAACGAAAACGAAAGAAGCGCTCAAAAAGTACTACGAAGCGCATAATCAAAAGTAGCGTCCGAAGAGCCCGTCGTTCTTAACGCGACGCGTTCTCAGCGCAATAAGAAACGCGCGACGCCGAATCGTTCGGCGCCGCGCGTTTCTCATGACGTCAATCTCGCTCTCGCGAACGCGAAATACCGTTAGTGAAAATGCAACTCTCTTTGGGAGACGCGATTGTCGCGATGGTACGCGGCCAGTCGTTTAGGGGGCGCAGGTCGACCGTTCTCGAGACTCCACTTGACGCGCTCCGAATCGCTCGCGTAATACGACGCCCAAACGCTCTCGTCGTCGAATTTCATTAAGTTCTTCTCTTCGTCAAACGCGGAAAAATCCCAGTACGTAATAGGCTCGTAACGCTGCATATACTTAATGGGAGTCGACAGCAAATACGTAACGATAATTCGATAGAGGGCGCGATCCGACAAATGATCGGTGAAAACAATCTCTTGTCTCAAGTCCCTCAACGCCGCAATGAGAGCGCGCAACGCAGAGGAGACGTCGTCGTCGGACGCGTATTTCGCGTCGACCAGCACAAAAGAAACCGGCAGTCTATCGCGCATAGCGACGATCGGCGCGGCGTCCCATTCGAGAAGTTCGCGGATATACTGATTCTCATCTTCCAACGTCCACAAATCGCGCGTGTACAACAACAAAGTAAACGCGGAATCTACGTAGTCGGACGCCAACGCTCGCAAATGAGCGTTTTCATTCAAGAGCGATGCGGTGGATCGCTGCTCGTCGTCGCCTCTCATGTGACCCTCTCGTAGGGAAAATTTACAAAACGCGGTCGTCGAAAGACTACGTTTCGAAATTCAACAATAAATTTTGCCAGCGCAATAGCGTCGCACACAACGAGAAAGAGTCCGTAAACGTCGAAATAGTGAAACAAACGCAACGCCGCGACGCTCTAATAAGCGTCGCGCTATCGTCGCGCGTCTGTCGAAACGACGCAAACAAAGACGTTCCCAGGGGGGTAGGATCAAGCGCAACCGAGCCGCGCTCTCCGTCTCTGCTTAGGTTCTTCCCTTATGTCCCTATATTGTAAATCGGATCAAAAGAAAACAACACGACGAATGCGCCGTCGAATGCAAAATTCCCAAATCAGAGCTTATTAAATACCAACTAACCGTCTCAACATGAAAAAGCCGCAATAACCTTGTCTGCAATATAGGACGTAGACGTAATTACCGCGCCGACGTTCCGGCCTGCGCGCGCGCTACGCCGAGACCTTGGCGGCGGCAAAAATCTTCGAGCGCGCGGAAATTCTCTTCCCCGCCGTCGCGAACTTCGACGCGTAAAAACGGCGCCCAGTAGTGATTGCGCCCCGCCGCGCCCCACGAGCGAACGCATAACGCGATCGCGTCTTCAAGCTCCTTCTCGACCGCCTCGCGCGCCTTCCCGTCGATCGCAATCGTCGCGTCCGATCGAAAGCCCGGCTGACGCGGAAATACGTATCGATCCGCCATGCAAATCATGAGCATTCCCCGCTCGTTGCCGCTCGTCGCAGGGCGCGCAAGCTCCTCCGTTACGGAAAACGCGCCTTCAGGATTCGGAGCGCGCGAATCCGGCTTCTCCGGGCGGCGATTCAAACGCGGATCGTTTTGGTACGTCGTGTTCCCGAGCGTCTTCTCGTAATCGATCGCCTCCCCGTCCCTCGCCGCGTTGTCTCTCGTTGCGTCCGGAGACTTCGCGAATTGTTTCATATACTCCGGCGCCGTCCCGCCTTGCGTCGGCGCGACGGTTCCTTCGGTTCCTTCGACGCCTTCGACGACGCCGCCTGTAGACTCAGGCGTTCCGACGCCGCCGAGATTCGGCAAACCGAGCGCGCCGGTCGAAGCAACGGTTCCCGACGACGCGCCTGTCTCCGCGCCTTGTCCAGCGTTTTGCCCGACGCCTTGCCCGACGTTTTGCCCGACGCCTTGACTAACGTTTTGCCCTACGCCTTGCGCGACCTCTTGCCCGGCGTTGCGCGCGTTGGACGCCGACGGTCCGTGCGAACGGCGACCGGAATATCGTCCGACGTACTCCGGAAGCGGGAAATCCTCGCCGACGATCTGGGCGTTCGACGAAGAGTTATACTCGCTCAAGACTCCGACGTAGCGTCCTTCCCGAAGTCGCGCGCCCCCGACGGCGTTACTACCAAAGCCTGCCGTCGAACCAGACCCGCCTGACCCGCCTGCGACGTCGGAACGCTGCGGTATCGCGGCGGCGCCGAGTCGAACGCCGGTTCCTAATCGCGCGCCTAACCCGGACGCAGGAGCCTCGCCAAATTCATTCGACGGCGCGCCGCCAAATCGCGGCCCCTCAACTTGAGAACTCGCCAGCAGCGCCTGAAGTTGCATCGCCAGCCGATTACGCGCGTAATTCGCCTGATCGTTCGCCAATTTTGCCGTTTGAAGATCGATCGGCGGATACGCGATCTCCTGATCTTCCTCGACAAATTCATATCCGAAGACTCCCCCCCACGACGCCAGCGCGGCGGTCGCCTGATAAAAGAATTCGGCGCCGCTCGGACGGACGATCAGGAGCGGATACGGCTCGACGGCGTTTCCAATCGCGGTCTTAGCGCCGTCTTCAACGAGATACCGCTGGGCGACGACTCGCAACGCCGCGTCAAACGGGTTTCCAGGATACTTCGCAAGAAGTAAATCCTCCTCGGTAAAGCGAACGTTTTCCGGCTGAATAACGCACCCGGAACCGTTGCATTCAACGTAGATCGGTCGACGAAACGTTCCCTTTTTCCCCTGGTACGGAATGATCGCGTACGACTTTTTCGCGTTCGCGTTGCGGGCGCGCAACGCCTCCGTCTCCGACCGCAACGCGGTGATTTCCGAATCGAGTGACGCGACGCGCTCTTTCCGCTGCGCAACGACGTCGCCCGCCGTCGCGTCCTGTGTCTCGAGAAAAGAATACTTTTCGCGCGTCGCTTCCATTTCCGCGCGAATATTCGCGAGTCCAACCTCGGCGTTCGCCAAACGCGAGCGCTCGTCTTCGATCATACTGTCGGCGACGTCCTTCGCCATTTCGAGTTCGCCGACCATCCATTCGAGCGCTTCGTTTTCGCGCAACACGTTCCAAAGGGGCGCCTCGCCTGTCTGCACGAGCGCCAGTTCGTAGGGGTCGGGCTCTTCTTCGGCGTCCGCGGCGTCCGAGCCTTCCGCCGCCCCTTCCGGAGTCTCGGAGAGCGAGTCAAATTGCGAGAAGGAGTCGGATCGACGCGTCCCCGCAGCCGCCGCGATCGTTTCCGCGTCGATAATTCGCCCATTCGGCTCGGAACCAAGCGCCGTCGTCTCGTCGAAATAGAGAACCGCGTCTTGCGGCGCCTGCGGCTCTTCCGTATTCTGCGCGGCGTCCTGCGCGGCGAGTTCGGGTTCGTCGCTCGTCGTCGTTTGGGCGACAAGCGCAAAAATGAGCGTAAGCAAGCCCATCGTACACAAAAGAACCGCGAGAAACGGAAAGAGAGTGAACGTTTCTTCGGTATTGCGTGATCTGCGCTTCATCTGAACCAATCGCGAACGCCGCCGCTAAAAAGGAATGTTATTTGCCGCTAAAATAGTCCTTAAATCGATACGCGCCGCAAACTACGCGGAACGCTTGCGCTCGTAGCCTTCCTCGCGATCCGCTTCCCCCGACGCGTCGGTCGAATCGCCGCGATAGGAAAACGACGAGCGTTGATCGTCGAGCGCGTCGATGGACGCGATCACGTCCGCGCGCTTGCCGGGGCGCAGTTCGGAAATCGAACGCAACTTCGGCGCCGGCGTCGTCGACGTCAATTTGGAATTGAGAAGACAAACGGTCGCCGAAAGATTGTTGAGCGTCTTCTCGAATTCCCCGACTTCCGCGAGCCTCTCCAAAGAACCGGCGAGCTGCGCTTCGAGCGCGTTCGCGTCCGCCGCCGTTTGAAGAATCTGGCGCAACGCGATCATCTCGTCCCCCACCTTGTCGACGAGCGCGTCAAATTTCTCGAGTCGTTTGGAGCTCTCGTCGAGCGTCGGCGCGAGCGTCTCGCTAATAAAGCGGCGTTGCGCGTCCGCGAGCGACTGCGTCCAAGAAGCGCCGCCTTCGTTGAGTTTCAAGTTCACGACGTCGGAGAAGACGAGCGCGGCTTGCGCGGCAAAATTGCGCAACGCGTCGTTAAGCGCGGCGACCGTCGATTCCAACGCGTTTTCCTCGTTCGTCGCGTCGTCGTAAAAGCGTCCTTTAAGTTCCGCGTCGACGAGTTTGGAAACGCGGCGCGCCAACGTCGCGTCCTGACGTCGAGAAAAGAATTGTCCGAAGAAGAGCGCGAAAACGAGCGACAACGAGAGCGCCGTCGTATCGAACGCGACCTTAAGCCCGGCGGCGAGTCTTTCGCTCGTCGCGTTCAACTGCGTTAGGTCGAGACTGCCGAGCGCCGCCGTAATACCGAGTACGGTGCCGAGGAATCCGAGAATCGGAATCGCCCATATGAACGCGCGCGTCATACCGTATTCCGCGTCGCGTCGATCGGTCGCGTCGTCCGCGAGAAAGCGCAACTCCTGGTCCAATTCGTCGGGAGCGCCGCCGCAGGTCAGAAAGTCGAGCGCGTCGGCAAGACGTCGCAAATACGTCGAATCGCCGCGCATTCTTCGCGCTTTCGAAACCGTCTCTTGATACTCTCGCGCTTTTGAGACCGGCTCCTTTTCGGTCTTTTTCGGCGGAAATAACGCGCCGCGACGCAAACTGCGACCTTCGTTGCGCGTCTGAACACATTTAAACGCCAGATCGCAAAGTCCGACGAAGAACATCGCGATCGTTACGTATTCCACAGGGTGTCCCGACGCGTATCGCACGACCGTCTCATTGGCGATAACGCCGCGATTGATCGCGTAATAAAATCCAAAAGTCGCGACGAGTCCCCAAAGGATCGGCGACGCGCCGAGAGCGCTCAATATCTTTTTCATTCCTTCACTCGAGCCTACGCTTGTTCATTGGCAAACGTCTCGCGCGCCGACCGCGCGGCGTTGAAGTTAGAAGTCGTACCAAATACCGCCGCCAATCTTGCGCTGATACGTCGTGTGGAACTGATACAAATCGTCCCCGCCAACGTAAAATTCGGCGCCAAGTCGCAAAACGGAGTTCGTCGGACTACGCCATTGCAAGCCCGTCTGAGTCGCCCAATAACCGCCGAAATCGCGCTCCTGGTAAAGGTGCCCGTGAGTCGCTAAGAACGGTCGCGCCGTCCAATTCGACCGCGTCGGTTTAAATTGCGGCGTATATTCGAACCCAAATTGCAATTCCAGCGGATCCGTCGTCTTTTTGTCGTAATGGAACGCGTAATCGAGTTCCGCGTACAGTCGAACGTCGGAGACTGGTTTAAATGAAATTCCGAACATGATCGAGTCGCGAACGTAATGCTTTCGCTTTCGGAAATTTCCCAAGATGTAGTTGTCCCCAAGGTGCGAGCTTACGTGGTAGTATCCCGTCTTAAACTGCCATCTTCGCGTGCCGTAAACGATCGGGACGCCGGCGCGATAGTCCGTGCCGGCAAGTTCGCGATTGCGCTCCCAGTCGAGTCGCAGAAGCGCCGCTCCTTCAAGCTCGATTTCCCATCCTTCCGGCTGGACGACGTCGCTCGTGCCGTATCGAAAGATCGGCGCGCGCCCGCCGAGCGTTATGTCCCAAATTGTGCCGTAGTCGCGCTCGTACGTGATAATGCTCTGCAAGCGCGACTCTTTGCGACCTGCCATATACGACGGGTACATCAGTCCAACGGGTAAGACCTGACTCTTCCAGCCTTCCGACGGAACGTCCGGCTCGACCCAACGTTCGTAGAACGTGTCCCCGTCGCGCGAATCGTTCTCAACCGGCATGCCGAATAGCCCGGTCGACTGATTCTTCTTCGGTCGCTTGCCTAGCCCGGACCCGACGTAATTCTCGTCGACCGTAAAGCGTTGCGCAAATTGCGCCTCGTACTCCGGCGACGTCGACGCGTCAAGATACGCGTCGGAACCGACCTGATACGGCGGCGGCGCGTAATTGTTCGCGACCGGATCCGCGTACGCAAGTCGAGACGGCTCCGACACGTATCCGTAACGCGATTGCGAGTCGCGCGAATAGAGCGAATTCGGCGAATTGAAATCCGGTATCTCCTCATAGCCGTCGACCTCGTAGTCGGCGGCGCCAACCTCTTCCGCGTAATATTCGGATTCGTATAGCGCTTCCTGACCGTAAAGGCGAGAATGCGCGCTCAGCGCCGCAAACGCGCTTACGACGAAAAACGCCAATAAAAGGCGCGCGCGGATCAAGCTCGAACCAAAGCGCCGAAATAAGCGCCAATATAAAATCATAACGAAACCTTTGCTATCTAAATAACTCGACCGAAGCGTCGCGTACGAAAGGAGTCGAGCGCGAAACGACCCCTCGTCGCGACAAAATCGCGTCGAGCATAATAACACGCAGGCGGAAGATAACCTTTTTAACGAAGAAACGCAAGAGGATTTTAGAAAGGGCTAAGACGGACGACAGTCGACGCTATCCTGCGCGGCGATCGTCGTCCGTCTTCAAAAGCTATTGCGGGCGAGACGCGCCCTCTTGATTCCCAATCTGGTCGAAAAAAGCGGCGAAAACGTCCTTTTCCAGCGCGTAGGATTCGTATCGCAGCCTCTCCCAATCCCTCGCGAGGGACGGCTCGACGACTTTGGAAAATTCCTCCAAACTGCGCAACGATTCCTGTAGTCGCGCGAAGTTGGCGACGAAGACGCTCTCCAGGGAATTGCGGCGATATTCGCCGTCCGCCTCGACGGCGGTTCCGACGTCCCCCGGCGTGTCGCGCGCGGCGAGTCGAGCGCGTCGATCGAGCCGGTCGGCGACGCTCGCGAAACGATGACGCGCGTCCTTGAGGCGTTGCGCGAGCGCGTGAGAATCCGCGAGAAAGCGCGTCGCGTCTTCAATCACGCGCAACGCTTCTCGCCCGCGGTTCGCCGCCGCGTCGAGTATGCGATAGATCTCTCGTTCCAACGCGAAGCCCTCCGATCAACTGGCGCGCGTTCGTCGATAGAGTCCCAGGCGTCCGAGAACGTAAAGCGTTACGACGTGCAGAACGTATGCGACGGCGATCGAGCAAATAAAGTGGTAAATCAGGCACGCCGGAGTATTGATATGTCGAAACGCCTCGCGGGAAATAAACTGAACCAAATAGGATTCCAAACTGACTTCGGAGATCAGCGTAATCAACTTGACGTCAGGCAGCCGCGCCTCGTTGCGCAACAAGAGCGCGGAGACGCCGAACGTAAACGCGACGCCGATCGCAATGGGGGCGAAAGAGAGGTTGCCTCTGAACGGACGCAACGTGTGAACGGCGTAACACGCGAAAGCCGCGATCGCTATCGCAAGCAGAATGCGCTGTCCCTTCGGAAAATCCCCTTCGCGCGCCATGCCGCCTAAAATCATCATGACGATATAAGGAATCGTTTCCGTTACGGTAAAGTGCGCAAGAACGTCCTGAGATTTGTCAAACGCCAAGAAGAAATAGGCGAAAAATCCGACGAGCGAGAGAGCCAAAAAGTGTCGATACTTCACGCGCGTATGCTGGTGCGCTTTCGTTATCCAGTAGAAGAGCACGTAGAGCGCTAAAATCGTCGGTATGAAATGGTACGTCTCATAAGGCATGACGACGTTCCACAGGTTTTGCGAGTTGATTTTGACTCCGGCGATCAAAAGCGTCGGCAACGCGATCAAATAAGGGGCGTAAACGCGAATGAAACGGCGACCGTACCATTTGTGAAAAACCGTCGCGACGTTCGTTAGGCAAAAACCGGAACAGAAGAAGAAAAAGCAATTTCCAAAAAAGCCGCCGAACGCGAGAAAACTCAGTTTGCTCGGGTACAGCGCGGAAATATGCGTGTTGATAATCAGGAGCGTCGCGAGGCACTTCAAGTAAGTAATCGCGGCGTTTGTCTTTTTGACGTCGGTCATGGTCTGTTTCCGGAATTCATAGTCGACGAGGTTCGCGAGACGTTTTGAAACGCAATTCACGCCAATTGTATCGGAAGCGTCCGGCGCGTCAAGAGCGGAACGCGCCGCGCTTCGGGTCGCAAGGGATAGTCGTTAAAGAGCTTTAGTAGTCAAAGAAGGAGTCCCATTCGTTATCCATTTGAGTAAGCGCGGCGTCGAGCGATTTAACGCGATATCGCTCGACGTTCGTTCCGTCGGGATTCTGATCGGTTCGCGTTTCGAGGAGGTTCTTCTCGCGCAATTTTCTCAAGGAGTCCGCCGACTCAAAGTCGACGTCGACGCCGAACCGGTCGCGTAGCCACGCTTCCGCGTCGTCGTCGATCTCGCGCTCCGTCGCCCAGTCTCCGCGCTTCAACGCCATAATAAAACCGAGGACAAACTCTTTGATTTCCTGCTCGTCCGCCGCGTAAATGATCGCGTCGATCGCGGACGCGTTCGACGCCAACGAGTGGAAATAAAGTCGATTCACGAACTTCTGCAAATACGCGGTGCGTCGGTGAACAAAACCGAGCGCGCTCTTAATGAACGTGAGAAGAAACGCGAACGCAAAAATAACAAAGAGCATCAGGTTAAACGCGGTGGCGAGAACGATCTTCATAATCGCGGTCGTCGCGCCCGCGCTGAACGTGCCCGCTATCTTAATTCCGTCGAAGAGCGGAAAACGCAGTTTAACGCGCGGCGCGATCATATTCATATTTTCAAGCGCGACGTCTTTGAAGATTTTAATCGTAACGCGCTCCTTCGGCGGGCTTTTGACGCTCGTTTCCGGCTCGACCGAGGCCGCGTTCTCTTTGGAGTCGGCGAGGTTGCGCAAGGAGTTGATCGCCTCGCGCGTCTCTTTCGCGCCCGTCGGCTCTTCCGACGCCGTCGTGTCTTTTAATCGCGCGACGACGCAGACCCGACTGATCTTTTCGCTTTGAATACGAATATCCTTGCCAAGCGTCTTCCAACGCGGAAAGGACTCGATCGGCGTCTTTTGGATTCCGCGCGCGTACACGCGGTATTCGTGGAACTCCGCGTAGTCCGCCTGCACCGGAAGCGCGCCCGGACGACGCATATTTAACGTGCGATCGACGACTTCGCGCGGAAGCTCGATATAATTGCACGCGGTCAAAATGGCGTCGATCCTTTCAAAGAATTCGACGCGTTTCTGAACGAGTTCCGACGGCGTAAACGTCTCGTCGTAGAGCGAATCGGAATCCGGATCAAAGGGCGCGAATGAATCGCGGAGCGCGCTCGCCTCCTCGATCGCGTCGTAATGAAAACGCGCGACCGACATCTTGCGAAAATCGTTCCATTTCTCCGACGACGACTCGTCCCCGGCGATCGCCGTCCGAATCGCCTCGTCGAGAAAGACGGAAAGTCGGATCGGAATATAATTGCCGCGTTCGTCCGAGGTCGCCGGAAGAAATCCTTCGTCGTAAATCGAGTGTGAAATAATCTGCGGCTTGAAATAATCAAAGCGCCGAGCAAGACCGCTGCACAGCCAATCGATCGGCAGAAACAGGGTCTGCATAATCACGGACGTCGCTTCGCCGGCGGTCAAATCGACCGTGAGAAGTTTTCGAAAACTAGTAATAACCTTCTGCAGAGTTTTCATCGACTCGAACTATCTAAAGAAAAAGTGGGCGGTCAATAGAGCGCGCCGCTGCGGAAGCGCGCCCTAAACGCAAAACGAAACGACGTTATTTCAGTGAGAAATCGCGCGCGAAAGGATTCCGCTCGAGTTGGAGTTCCTCGATCTTTTCAACGCGGCGATCGCCAAAGAAAAGGTTTTCTATCCGAACGTCCTTGACGAGATGCGATTCGTCGAGACCGCGCAATCGAATCGTAGGAACGCGAGCGCTCAAAACGCGGACGTCTTTAAAAAGAACGCCGGTTACCGTTCCGTTCTCCGGGTCCTGCGAGTACGGAGTCTTAACGATTTCAATTACGACAAGATCCGGACAAAATTGCGGGTTGGAGTTCGCGTCGTACTTCTGATCGTCGGTGAACTGGTAAATCGGAGGCGGAACGACGTCGTCGATTTCGACGCGAATATCGTCGAAAACGACGTTTGAAATCGCCGCGCGATCCCCGTGCTGAATATCCATAGCGATATGCGTCGTGCGGATAATGTCGGAATCTTCAAATCGAATGTCGCGAATCTCGGGCGCGCGCGTCTCCGCGCCAATCTCCATAGCGCGCCCCCAATCGCACCAGACGACGTTCTTGCGGAACGTTAAATCGCGCGTCGGCTTATCCTTCTCAACGACGCCTTTCACAACCAATCCGTCGTCGAAAGTGCGCAAGAACGAATTTTCAACGAGAACGCGCTCGGAATTGCAGACGTCGATCCCGTCCGCGTTATAGCGCCATAGTCCGACGAGCTTCGTATTGCGAATCGTTACGTCGTCGCAACAATAGAGAGTCGTCGACCAGACGTCCGTGTCGCGCTGAACGATCCCGTCGATTTCAATATTCTTACAGTTGACGACGCGAAAAATACCGCCGATCTCGCCGCGCTCGTAAGGTCCGGCGTCGACGATCCCCGGCCCCCAAATTTTGACGTCTTCAACGTTCTCGCACCGGAACCCGCCGTAAACGACGGCGCCGGAATCGACGAAGATTCGGTCGCCGCTCCGAACGTTAATCACGCCTTCGCGATGAACGCCGGGACCGTAATAGCGCAAATTCTTAACCTCGCCTTCCGGTCGCTCGTAGACCGGGAACGGCAAAATATGCAACGCGTTGTGGAAACCGTTAATTTCCACGACGCACGGCGTCAGACCGGGTAACGCAAATCGAACCTCGCCTCGCTCGCGATCGATTTCCGGCGAAATTCCAAGGGACGACGGACGAACAACGACCGATTCGATCGCCTTCTCGCCGCGATATTTCACAACGACCTGCGTCGTTTCTCGATCAGTCTCCCAAATCGTAAAG
>ONGM01000094.1 GCA_900317365.1 uncultured Planctomycetota bacterium | reverse complement strand
GGCGCGCTGTCGATAAAGTTCGAGACGTCGTTGAGGCGTTCGCGATAGTAGGCGAGGAAGGCGTCGCGTTCGGCGTCGGCGCCTCGCGTCGCCTTATCGAAATAATCATGCGTCTTGGTCTGGTAGAAGAGTCGCTCCAGGTTCATAACGTCGGAACCGCCGAACTGATCCAGTCCTTTCTCTTTGAGTTCCTTGATCGCCAGCTCGACGTCCTCGTCGTTTAATCCTTGCTCCGAATAGATCGGAAGCTGTTGCGGACGCCAGGCTCGATAGATAGCGACGTATTCTTGGAGTTCCCGGTCGAATTGACGCGTCGTATTGTCGCCTTTGGAGAGAACGATTTCGCGCAGGAGCTTTCTGCGCGCGATCTCCGCCTTTTGCAAAAGGAGGCGCGGGGTCTGGCTCCCCGGATCGGCGGCGACGCGGTTGCGCAATTCGTCGCGCAAGGCGACTATCTTGGCGAGGCGCTCGCGATAGCTCTCGCGGTCTTTACCCGGTTCGACGTCGAAAATTGCCGGGTCGTACTGCGGCGTCGACCCTCTAAACGAAGGGGAATAGAGGTTGATCGCGGCTCTTTGAATCTCCGATTTAGGACTTAAATAGACGTCTTTGTTGATCGACTTGCCGAACTCTTCGCCTACGTTCGGATTATAGACGTCGACAAGACGCGCGACGTTGACCGCGCATGCGGCGTATGCGGGGAATTGAGACGCTTTGGCGACGAACTCTTGGCAGTAGGCGCGGAGGGCGGCTTCGTCCCCTCGCCGACCGAGTTCTTTGAGCTGGGCGACGCAGAGCGTTTCGACCAGTTCCGCCTTAACGGGCGTCGACAGCGCTTCGTTTTTGAGGGCGGAGTCGACGAGGGCGCGCATGGCGTCGAGGTCGTTTTCGCGGGCGGCGCGATTTATCTCGGCGGCTGCTTTCTCGAACGCCGCGCGCGAGGCTTCGGCGGACTTCGCGACGACTTGCGCGGCGGTCTGTGGTGAAGGCGAGTTTGGCGTTTCGGCAAACGCCTCGGACGTCGCGGCGCCGAGCGCTGTCGCGAACGCGAGCGTTAATAATATCGGAATCGATTTCATCAGACGTTCCTATCGTCGTTGAATAGTTCGGCGGCGCGCGGTCCGCGTTGTCAATACTTTATCCTAGCGCGCGAATTTCTCCTAACGCGCGTTTACCTTATTTTAATCTTAATTCCGGAACAAGTCAAACGTCGACGCCTATTCCGCTTCGATTTCCGATTGAGCCTTCATAATTTGTCGCAAATAATTGCCTAGATGACCTGTCGAAACTTCAGCTTTAGCAAGCGTTACGTTAATTATGTCGCGCGCTAAATCCGTCTTTGATTGGGCGTAAATTTCGAGTTGTTGAGCGAGCAGGCGGGCGGAGTCGGGATTGAATTCGGCGCTTTCGGCGAAATTTTCGCAGGCGTCGAGGGCGGCGTCGCGATCGCCGGAATTGACGGCGGCGTCAAGTTCATACCGCAAGACGACGGCGCGCGCGATTGAAACAAACGGAACGTTTACGCTAAATCGCGACCTCGGATCGTTCTTCAACGTCGTCGATTTTTCGATCTCATTTTTCAATAAAAGAATTGTTTTGGGCGTGAATTTCGCCTTTTCCAATTCGACGTAGCCGCTCTCATTTGAAACGGATCTGTTATGAAGGCTTATCATAATCGCAATTTCCGCCAAGGCGTCCGTCGCTTTGCTATTGTAATCGTCTTTTACCGATTTTGGAACAGGCGCGGCGTTCGTTTCGATTTGCGCGCTTCGGATTTTGTCGCGACGCCGGCGATAGAAATCGCTTGATTCATTCTTTGGGATTTTGAATAGCGATTCGTCGAAAGAATCCTCGCGATAGATAGCGACGTCGACGTCGTTGACCTTGCGATTGAGCGCGCGGCGATAGACGTCGAAGGCGGTTTCCCGACTGATCGCGTCGCGGAATTTTTCACGGAAATCCAAGGCGAGATTTTCGTCGACGTATTTGATCATATTCGCGTAACAGGCGTCGCAGTTCAGAACCAAAATTTGGTCTCGCTTGACTTCATTAGCCAAACGATTTCCCCAGGCGACGAAGGGTTCGCGCAACGCGTTGGGATCTTTTTTCGAGACTTCCAAATCGAAGACGTCGACGAAAGGTTGCGTTTGGAGAGCGAGGTAGTAAGAGTCGACGAGGAGAAGGCGATTGAACGCTTTCTCTTTTACCTCGTCGTCATCCGCTTTTTGCGCGTTCCGGTAGCGCGCAAGCTCTCTTTCGTGAATCTTTTCAATTTCATCGTTCTTTTTGACAATTCTCAGAACCTGAAGGCAGGCGCGGAGGGACTCGTTCGGGAGTTTGTCGTCGCGAAGGGCGAAGGAGTCGTCGTCGACGCTTCGCAGAAGTTGCGGCATGATTTCAGCGTCGAATTTTACCGCAAACGCAAGCGCCGCCGCTTTCATCGTCGACTTTATTTCTTCTTCGACTTGTTCGCGACTTCCTGGGGATAATGGATCAATTTTGTCCCAGAGCTTAGCGGCGACGTCGTCGAGGTATCGATCGTATTTGATATAGAGATTCCTGGCGGCAATCGCGACGTCCTCTTTCGACGCGTTGGGATCGAGCTTAAAGAGTGGATCGTTAAGGAGTTCGTCGAGATCGTTCGGCGGCGCGAACTCGATCGGAGACGGGAGCGTCGCGACGATTAGAGGCTTAGGAGCGTCGGTTTGCGAAGGCGCGGTTAGAACGCGCGTTACGCCGCCGGCGCAGAACGCGAGTAGGACGAGCGTTAAGAACGACGCGATTTTCCTGCGTTTCATTTTACGGTTCCTCCTGTTCGAGGTCTTGAGGGAGTTTGAGAAGGGACTGTTTGACCCCGCCTAGGACGAAAATTTGCAGCCGTCTTTTAGCGCGCGCGAGGGAAGAATCGACGGCGACGACGCGTCCGTTAGAATCGACGAGCATAATTCGCGGACCGGGAATGCGATACGATTGAAAATACGCGGGGTATTTCGTTTCGTACGCAATGTTGGAGTCGATCGCGAGATTTTGCGCGACGGCGTCGAAACGTACCGTGCGAAGACTTTGTAACAAAGGATCCGGCGCGCCGTTCGGTACGGCGATCGCGTCGCGGCACGTTTCGACGTATGCGACGGGCGCTACCTTATATCTGTCAAGGGATTGTGCGAAAACTTCGAACTCCGATATAGACCTTTTGTTATACACAATATAGACATATTCTTTCGGTATAAACGCGACGAGGACGTACTGTTTGCGAGAGGAATCGAGATATTTTTCCGCGAGATTGAAGTCGTGAAAAAAGACGTCGATTCCGACTAGGTTCCATTCTTGTCCGACGATCGATTCGAGGGGGCGTTTACGCAACGCGCGCTTGACCTCGGCGAGCGCTACGCGTCGTCGAAAATCCTTTGGCGCTTTTTGTTGATAATCTTCGACAATTCGGGCGACGCCTTCGGCGAGTTCCGTTTGGTTTTCGTCGAGCGCGTGGGAAACGAGAGTCGGGGCGTCGTCGACGTTGACAGACGACGACTCGAGTTGTCTGCGATATTCCAGGAGAAAGGCGTCGATCTCTTCTTTCACGCCGCCGCGCGCCGCGTTATAGCGTTCGGATAACGAGTCGTTTTTGAAGAGGAGAGGCGTTTCGAGAGAATTAGGGGACTTTCGCGCGCGTCTTAACGAATCTGCGACTTCACGGAGTTTTTGAGCTTTAGGGTCTTTTGTCGCCTCGATTGCGTCGAGTATTCGATCACAGAAAGCGGCACCTAGCTTTTCGTCGCAAACGGAGATAAGTTCAACGCATACCGTCGAGGCGACATAATAATCAGGGGATTCGGACGCTTTGGCGAGAAAGGCGTCGCAAAAGTCTTCGAGACCTTTGTCGTCTTTTGCGTTTGCGAGCGATCTGATTTGCTCAACGTAGTACGGTTCGAGGAATTGCCCCTTGATCATGTCGGGGATCGAGTCGTCGTCGATAATCTTCTCGACGATGGCGCGCATTTCGTCGAGGTCTTGACTCCAAGACGCGCCTCGCATCTTATCGAAGAGCGTTTGAAGTGAGCTGACGCCGACGGTTTCGCTCGCTTGTTGCGTTTGGGCGGCGTTTGGAACCGAACGAGGCTCAGGCGCGTCGCCGAGCGCAGGCGCGGCTAAAAGGAGCGTTAGGAGTATCGTAATCGCTTTCATATTTGACCTATAACGCGATTGTGAGCCAAAGGAAGACGGCGACGGGACGTTCTAGCCGAGTTTCGAATAAAAAACGCGATTCCAGACTCCAATCGATCAGGTTCCGGAATCGCGTTTTGAAAATCTAGCGGTAGCGCGGCGCGTTAGCGTTGAGCAAGAACCGCTTTAATTTGCATGAATTGATTCATATACGAGGCTAGATTACCGTGGGAAACTTCAGCATTCGCGAGCGCGACGTCGACGAGCGGCTCGGCGAGCGCGTTTTTCTCTCCAGTGAATTTTGTGAGCGTTTGCAGGAGCATGTTCGCGGATTCATGGCTGAAATCGGCGCGTCGCACGAGTTGTTCGCATACGTCTTTCGCGGCGTCGGCGTTTTGGTCGCGCACGGCGACTTCGAGTTCATATTTTAATAGAACGGCGCGCGCGACGTCGAGAAAGACGACGTTGGCGTTATTGAAGCCTTTCGCGGTTTCGTCTTCGATCGCCTGTTTTAGAACGGGCGCCGATTCCGCCGTTAGATCAATCTTTTCGAGGGCCGCGAAGTCGGTCGTTGAGGTTCGCGTTCGCGTTCGAGGCGGTCTGGCGACATTGCCGTTGTAATCGGAATCGTTTGCGACGGGTTCCTGCGCGCCAACTGTAGGATCTGCGAGACGCAAAGCGATTTTAACGAGCGCGACGGACGCTTTGCTTTTATAGGCGTCCTTTACCGACTTACGAACCGGCGCGCTTTCCGCGAGAGCGATCGCGCGCGAAATTTCCGATTGACGCTTGACGTAAAATTCTTTCGATTCCTTTTCCGGGAAATCAAAGAGGGATTCGTCGAGATTATCGTCGTGGTAGATCGCGACGTTGTTGAGGTAAACCTCGTGTCCGTGAATCGCTTTATACGCTTCCAGAGCTTCTTCTTGGCTAATCGCGTTTCGGAATTTATCGCGGTACTCAAATGCGAGATCTTCGTCGACGGAGATCATGGCGACAAAGCACATATCGCATTTTCCGACGAGGAATGGGTCGCGTTTGACTTCAACCGCCAATTTGTCTCCAAGCTCTACGAATGCGGCTCGCGTCTTTTCCTGCGGGGTTGGCTGATCGTCGAAGATTCCGCCGGTGAAAACTGATAATGCCGAGAGGTAATAGTTGTCAACGGCGAGAAGTCGCCGCGAGGCTTTTTGTATCGCGACGTCGTCTCCGGATTTTTTGACGTTTTGATACCGTTCGACTTCGCGCTCGTGAATTTTTGCAATCTCATCGTCTTTACCGAGATACCGCAACGCTTGAACGGTAACGTTGACGGCTGTCGCCGGAAGAGCGCCGTCGGCGAGCGCGAAGTCGTCGTCTGCGACGATTTTCATGAGTCTTGGCGTGAGTTCGGCGTCGAATTTTGAATAGAAGTCGTCGCCGATTGTCTTAGCTATCTCTCTTGAACGTCGTTCCTTTTCGGTGTGTTTTTTTAAATCGGAATTTCCGTTGTCATATAGTTCATACAGACGCGTCGTATAATCGTTGAGACATTGATAATATTTCCGCACAAGTTCCGTCGCCGCGTTGACGACGTCTTCGTTCGACGCGTTTGGATCGAGCTTAAAGAGCGGATCCGCGAGGAGCGCTTCCAGTGTTATCGTCGAACGCTCGGCAGTTTGGTTGCGTTGCGAGTCGACGCGCGCCGATCGCGGAATTACGGGGTTGGCGAAGACGACGGCCGTTTGGAACGCTCGCGCCGCAATCAACGCGCAACACGATAGAATAAGAACGCTTAGCGTTCGTTTGGCTTTATAACGTTTCATATTCGCACACTCATAATTTTTCGCGAGCATTTTAGTTCAGCGTTACGGAAAAAATCTTTTGCAACTCTCGATCAAGATTGAACGGGCGGAATAGCGAGGCGGCGACGACGGTTCCGTCCGGGGCGACGAGTATGCGCGGACGGAGGTTGGGAACGGCGTCGAAACCGTATTCAACGGCGAGATCGGGGAACTCTTTTCCGCTAAGTTTTTTCTCGGCGTTGGAAAGAGCGCGCGAGATCGTTTGCGAATCGGGGGCTTGCGACAAGGACGGTTGCGAGGCGTCGGCGTTCGGCGCTTCTTGCCGGTACTCGACGAACGCGAATCTGTCCGGATAACGTTTCGATTCTTCGTCGTAATTCGTATTCTCTTGCGAGTACTCGTGGGTCGAGAATATCATGAGAACGGCTTTGCCGCGATATTTGTCGAGCGAGAATTCGGAGTTGTCGAAGCAGACGCCGGTAACGACGGGCTTTTTTCCAACGAGAGAGCGTAGTCTGACGAGACCTTCGATCTTTTTTCGCCCCTCTTGAACTTTCGGACTTTCCGACTTTCCGAACTCGTCGAGGAACGCCGCGAGGGTCGAATCGACTTGATCCTCGCCGACGCTCGCGGCGAGATCCTCGATCGTCTGTGAAGCGAAGAAAAAGATTTCGTTCGGTTGCTGACCGGGAACGCCTTCGTCGATAATTTTGACGTATTCTTTCGCCATCTCGCGCGCGGCGTTTTCCCCGCCGTTCTCAAAGTTGAGAGATCGTAGCTTGGCCGGAAAGTACGAATTGAGCACGAGTCCGCCGAGTTCCTTGTAGAGTTTCGGATTTTGGCGTCTTAAGGCTTCTCGAAGTTTTTGAATCGCGTTGACGTCTCCGGTTCGATTGAGCCTCATGACGATATCGTCGCCGTTTTTAAATTCGACGTCTTGATCCATTTCGCGCAAGGTTAATTCGTTCTGCGCTTTCTCGATTCTTTTTAATTCCTCGAGATAATTATTCGGTCTTATTTTGGAAAGCGCGAAGGTAGCGATGGATAATAGGGCGCGTCTTGCGCGAATTTCCGGCGCGTCGACGTTTTCCGGAATATCGAGAAACGCGTCGTCGACTTTGGCGTCGGAGGCGGCGATGGGGCGAACGTAAAAGGAGCGGTATAGGATTTTTGCGAGTTCTTGACGTTCCTTGGCGTCGGAGCGCGCCAAGTCGGCGACAATTTGATAGTAGAGGGATTTTGCAAGTTCGGAGTCGAAACGCGCGAGCGAGCGGCAGATTTGGGGCGCTACAGAGGCGGCTCCTGGTCTTTTGAGCGCGTCGTTGCGGAAGGAATCGGCAAAATCATTCAGAGCGTCGCGCGTTTTTTCCGCAGCGTCGAGGGACGCTTCATAGAACGCGAGGGCGTACAGATAGAAGTCGGGACCAACGACGCTTTGAGATTTTTCGGCGGCGTCGAGCAGCGCGGCGAGTTTTTCCAGATTTTGACTTTTCGCGGCGTCGGCGAGCGCGGCGCGCGCGTTTTCCGCGTCGTATTTTTCCGCAGAGAAGAGATTGGCGACGTTTTCCGGATCGATCGCCGCGTTCTCTTGCGCGCGAACGGTCGGCGCGACGAGCGCGAATGCGAACGATAAAACGACAACGTAAAGTTGTTTTGAAGTCATGACGTCTCTCCTTGTTACTGCGCGTTTTGAGGCGCGGTTGAGTTTGCGGCTTGCGTCGATCGCTCCAGAAGTCTTTGAACGAACCATGGCGCGGGGTTGACGTCGATCAGGACGCCGTCGGGACCGACAAGCGCGAATTCCGGTCGAATCATGCGATAATCGTTGAAGATCCTCGGATAGTTCGTGTCGAACGCGACGTTGGAACGTATCGAGAGGTCTTGCGCGACGACCGGATATTCGCGCGCGCGGAACGGCTCGAGCTCTTTAAGGACGTCCGGTTCGTTTAGATTCCTACCGCCGAGCACGGTTCCGATCGATTCGATATACTCAACGAACGCAACGTTGTCGGCGTTGTTTTGTTTCGCAAGATTGTCGAATTCTTTGAGAGCCTTCTCCGCTTCAAGCGGGTTCGCTTTGTTCATAGGGGCGAAGGCGACGAAGACGTATTTACCTCGGAAGGATTCGAAGGAGGTTTCCTTGAAGTTGACGTTAATTCCGGCGAAATCGACCTTTTGTCCGACGAGATCGTTGAGCGTCTTCGCATTTAAATTGCGTTTGATTTCGGCGAGCGAGTTCGTTATAACGGCGTCGTTGGGATTTTCTCGCTGGTATTCTTCAACGAGGCGGGCAATTTCCGCAGCGAACTCCCTAAGCCCGGCGTCCATCGCCTTGCGCGCGAAATTCGGCGCGTATCCGACGGCGCGTGGAATTTCTCGAAGTTGCGTTCGATAAGCGGTAATAAACAACGCGCGATCCGCTTCGGAACCGTTTAGCGCCGCGTTAAACGGATTTGAAAGCATCTCGAAGTAGATATAGTCTTTCGCCGACCTTAGCGTTCCGGAAAACGTTGGCGCTTGATCGAACCCTTTATCCTCGAGTTCCTTGATCAATTTGAGCGCCGACTCATAATCTAGTTTCAGACCGTTCGAATTCGGATTTGATTTTCCCGCGCTAAACTGAATTCTTGTCGTATAATTGCTGAATTCGTTAAAGAATTGAGAATCTTCGTCGCCGTCGGCGAGCACGATTTCGCGGAGGAGCTTAAAGCGCGCTTCTTCAACTTTTTGCGTCGTTTCGGCACGAGTCGCGTAGAGCTGGTCGTTCGACGCGCGTCGATTGAAATCCTTGTACGCGTCTTCGAGTTTTGCGAGCTGATCGCGGTAGAATTTGCGGTCTTTACCCGACGCGACTTCCAAGAGCGCTTGATCGAACCCTAGAGACGAGACGCTCGGCGCGAGCGGGGGATTGGGTTGTGAGATCGCGAACAGAATTTTCGAGTTATTTGAGGAGCGAAGCTTTTGAGAGAGCTTTTCATAGAAATCGTCGCCTAAAATTGGGCTATAAATTGCGACGTACTTCGCGCACGCTAGGGCGCAACCGGCGTAGACGGGGTCGTCGAGCGCTTTGTCGAGGAGTTCGTCGCAGAAGGCTTTGATCGCCGCTTCGTCCCCTTCTTTTGCGATCTCTTTGATCTGCGCGACGAGCAGGGCTTCGAGCATTTGCGCTTTGACGACGTTGGGCACGGCGTCGTTTTGACCGCTTTTATCGAAAATCGCGCGCATGGCGTCGCGGTCGTCGGCGATCGCCGCGCGGTTGAATTCGGCGAGGATTTCTTCGAGATTTGAATCGGTAACCGAGTTTTCCGCGTTCGTTTGAACTATCGCGACGCTTTGATCGTGGGAACGCGCGCTCGAGTCGTCAGGCGCGTTGAACCCGACGACGGCGCTCGACGCGACGAGAACCGTCGTTAAATAAGTGAAAATCGAAGTCATACGATCGTCTCCGGTTTGCTAAGTTTGCGAGCGAACGCGCGAGTCTAACGCGCGCGCGCTTTTTCGAGGAAGTTGCCGGAGGCGCAATTATCTTGCGCAGAAAAACGAGATTTTTTGGGGAATCTTTATTCAGGCTTTTGCCCTTCTTCCCCCTTTCTTCCAAACTTCACCACTAAAAAGATGAAAAGGACGAATACGAACATCGGACAGACGAACTCCATGAAATCTGCGTCTAGACCGATAAAATTATTCATGAACGCATAGAGTAGCACGACGCCGAAAAATAGCGCGATTAATTGTCGGAAGAATTTCGTGATTGCCGCTAACGCGTCTTCCTCTTGCGGAGTGGAATTATCGAGCGCTTGTTGGTTTTGAATATTTTGCGCGCTTTGCGAGTTTTGCGCGCTTTGTGGACGCGCGGCTCCGGCGCCTTGGTTTGAACGGGAACCGATATTCGAATAGCCGGGCGGAAGGTTGGTTTGTGGTTGCGCAGACGACTTCGGCGCCGGTTGAGGCGTCGGCGCGTATTTCGGCGTCGGAGGCGTTTGACTTGCAGGCGTCGTCGGGCTAGGCTTTGAGGCGACGGCGGGCTTAGGCTTCGATTGGTTTTCAGGTAGAGTCAGAGAGACGGACGCGCGAACTTCAACGCGGTTGCTTTGAAGTTTGTCGGTTGAGGCGGAGGCGGAGGCGGAGGTCGAACTGAACGCGTCGGGCTTTTGCGTTTCCGCTGCGGCAGGCGAGACGGGCGTGCGAAATTCAACGCGCTCGCTTTGAAGTTTGTCGGTTGAGGCGTTCGCGGCGGAGGCATGCGAGGGGGAGGCGTCTGTCGAGCTGAACGCGTCGGACTTTTGCGTTTCCGCCGAGGCGGGCGAGGCTGAGGCGGGCTTAACGTCTTCTACGACCGGCGCGTACGATTTCGAATCGGAGGCGGACTCGAGGTCAGGCGTCGGCTCGAGTTGAATCTCGGAGGTCGATTGGTCAGTCGCAGAATCGATGCGGGCCGACGCGGCGGAGATTTGCGCGTCAAAGTCGTCGATGGACGTCGGGCGCATTGCGTCTTCGCCGAAGAAATCGTCGATATCGACCTTTTCCAAACTTGATTTATTGAGATCGTCTGACATGACGGCTCCTTTGCTTAAAATTATTTAAAACAACGACTTCGGAGCGTCCGAATCGGAATCGCTTTCATTCGCGGACGTTTCCGCAGGGGCGGCGGCGATCATCGCTTCGAACTCCTCTTCGGAGATCATGTGGACGCCGAGTTCGTTCGCCTTATCGACTTTGACCTGGCCGGGCGCTTCGCCGACGAGGAGGTAGTCTGTTTTTTTGGAGACGCTCGAGGTCGCTTTCGCGCCGGCGCGCATGATCGCAGCTTTAATTCCTTGGCGGTCGTAGTTGCGCATTGTTCCGGTGGCGCAGATCACCTTGCCTTCAAGGGGCTTGGCGGCGCGCTCTTCAGGCGACTCTTCCGGCGTCGCCGTTTCGAGTCCGAGCGCTTTTAACTCGGCGACGATTTTCACGCCGGCCTCCGAATGGAAGAAGTCGTAAATATTGCGAGCGATAATTTTACCGACTCCTTCAACTTTTTCAAAGTCTTTCGGGGAAGAATTTTCCATAGCGTCGAAAGATCGGAAGACGGCGACGACGTCGCGCGCGGTGCTCGCGCCGACGCCGGAGATCGACAGGGCGTTAAGGAGTCGAGCGGGTCCGCGCGATTTGCTTTCTTGAATGGCGTCGACGATCTTTTGCGCCGAGCGCTCTTTGTATCCGTCGAGCGTGAGAAGGTCGGCGACGGTCAGGCGATAGAGGTCGGCGAAGGTCTCGACGAGAGGCGGGCGTTCCGCTTCGAGAAGGCTTGCCGCAGGACGCGGGGAGGTCAGCTTTTCGACGAGGGCGTCGGCGAGTCCGTTGACGTCCATCGCCTCTTTCGACGCGAAGAATGCGAGGCGTTCGCGGAATTGCGCGGGGCACTCGGGCGCGCGGCACCGAATATGGGCGCCTTTATGCTCTTCCTTCGTCTTGGCGATCCACGCGGGACATTCCGGCGCGTAGCAGTGAACGACGGAACGACGCGAGCGCTTGCCGTCTTTTTCGAGTTCTTCCTTGTCGTTGATCGCGACGATTCCCGCCGGGCACTCCTTTTCGCGGCACCCGACGACGACCTCGTCGCGTTTCAGCGGGGATCCGCAACTTGGGCACGTTTTCGGAAAGACGTAAGGCTTAGGCGGATTCTTTTCGTCGCGGAGGTACGTTTCGACGCGGGAGACGTGCGGAATGATTTTACCCGCCTTTTCCACAATGACGACGTCGCCGACGCGGACGTCTTTGCGCTCGATTTCGTCGATATTGTGCAGGCTTGCTCGAGAGACGATCGTTCCGGCGATTTCGACCGGCTCCAGCTCGGCGACGGGGGTGATCACGCCTGATTTTCCGACCTGAACGACGATGTCGCGTACTTTCGTGGGGGCTTCGTACTTTTCAAATTTGCACGCGACGATCCATTTCGGGTACTTTGAGGTCGAGCCGATCTTTTCGCGCGCGTCGAAATCGTCGACTTTGAGAACGATACCGTCGACTTCAAAGTCGAGTTCGGGTATGAACTCGCGCATGACGTCGACGTATTTTCGAGCCTCTTCAAAGTTTTCCGCGCGTTTCAGGTGGGGCGCGGTCGCGAACCCAAAGGAGCGGAGCTTTTGCATGAACTCGTAATGAGTCGGGGCGACGGCGCGCGGATCGGCGCCGATGGAGTGCGCGAAGAATTGGAGTCGTCGTTTTGCGCAGACGCTCGGGTCGAGTTGTTTGATCGTTCCTGCGGTCAGGTTGCGCGTGTTGGCGTACGGTTTAAACTCTCGACCGGCTTCGAGCGCTTCCTTTCGCGCTTCTTCATTGACGCGTTCGAGTGTTTCGTTTGTCATGTAGATTTCGCCGCGGGCTTCGAGAAAATCGGGCGCGGAGTCGGGTAGTAGGAGCGGGACGTCGCGAATCGTGCGCACGTTTGCGGTGATATCTTCGCCGTACTGTCCGTCGCCGCGAGTGAGCGCGCGCTTTAATTCGCGATTTTCGTAGATAATAGTGGCGGCGACGCCGTCGATTTTGAGTTCGCAGACCCACGCGAGGGGCTTGTCGAAGTTCTTTTGCGCGGAATCGACGAACTCGCGCAATTCGTCGTCGTCGTAGACGTTCGCGATCGAGAGCATTGGTTCGCGGTGCTTGACGACTTCCGCCTTGCCGTCGATCTTATCGCCGATGCGTTGCGTGGGACTCGTTGGGAGCGCAAGGTCGGGAAATTCGGTTTCGAGCGCTTGCAATCGCTTCATCATGAAGTCGTATTCGTGATCGGGCACGTCGGGCGCCGCTTCGACGTAGTAAAGTCGATCGCAACGTCGAATTTCGTCGCTTAGTCTCTTGATTTCCCGTTGCGCTTCGTCGTGATTCATCGTATTACCCGTTTATCTAGAGTCCAACTTAAGTAAAAAACGCTTATTTTGCGCATGAACGCTCGTTAAGTTTTTCGCACAGAGTCCACAGATCGCTGAAACTCTTGAACCCGAGCGACTTAATCGTTCGCGCTTCGCGGAAGAAATTCCGACCGAGCAACGCGCCGGCGAGCGTCATGACGGACGACGCGACCATCGTCGGAACGCCTAACGACTCTCCGATCGAGCAGATTAGCCCCAGACCGTTCGGCACGTCTTCGTAAAGATAGCGTGTGTTGAGCGTTTCGGGGCCTTTCGGACCGCCGTCGCGCGCGTAGCGTTCGAAGGTCTCCTTCGGATCGCCGCCGAGTTCGACGTCGTTTCGGAACTGACAATCTTGCAGGTAAGTCGTCGGTTCCGCGCCAATTTCGTCAAGAATGACGCGTTTTTCGGCGTCGAGTCTATCGACCAAATTCCACACGGACGGCGTGAACGCTTCGCGATACATCCAGAAGTCGCCTTTGCTGTATTCAATTCGCGACGCGGAGGTAACGCACCCGACGGTGTGCAAAATGAGATTCGGATTGCGCAACGCGGATTCGACGACGGAACCGCGACTATAACGGTACGTGTCGACGAGACTCGCGGCGATTTTGAGTCCTTCTTCTCGAAAGGAACCGGTGAGAAATCCGAGCGCGTTTCGGACGTTTTTAAAGCAAATTCTGACCGCGCCCGGCTCTTCGAGTCGCGCGTCGTACGCAGGGGACTCCCCTTCCGCGAAAATCTTGACGCGACCTTGGAGTTCGCGCCAGAAGAATATGGAGCCGAGGTATCCGGGCACGACGACGAGCATTTGCGCGCTTCTGAGCGAATCTCCAAGAAGGCGGGCGACTTCTTGATGATAGACGGTTTGCGTCATGACAAGAACGACGTCGAATTTCGACCTGAACGCGACCTCGGGATCGCGAGTCGGCTTGATATTGACGAACGTCTCCGAACCGTCGAGATCGCGCAGAACGATTCCCGACCGGGCGCAGATCGCCTTAAAATTCTCCACGTACGTCGCGTTCGACGTTTTCAGAAGCGTGACGGAATGCCCGGATTTTGCCAAAATCGCCGCGTGCGCGCAACCGGCGTTTCCGGCTCCTACAACGCAAATCTTCATTATTGAACTCGCTTTTTTTACTCCTCGCGGCTACTCTTTTCACGCTCTTTTTCGGCGTTGCGCGAGACCGCTACCGCGCGCGGCTATTATGCGGGAAATCTTTCGTCGCGTCAAGACGCGCGGCGCATGAAGAACGGCGTTCCGACGCAGACGCCAAAAAAAAGGAGACCCGAACGCCAAGCGCTCGAGTCTCCCTCGGGACTAGTCCGACGTTTGCGCCTAAGCGCCGACGCCGCGACCGGTTTTATTTTTTCAGTTCATTATTTTTTCGGCTCGTTTTGAAATTCAAATTTAAAGTCGCCGTCGACGTAATCGACCTTCGCGACGCGTTTGTAATCGGCGTTCGGTTCGACGAGCGCCGGCGCGCGGAGCAATTCGATTGCGAGCGGGTTCTGCAGTCGCCGCTGGAGCACGCGTTTCAACGGACGCGCGCCGAATTCCGGGTCGTACCCGAGGTCGGCGACGGCGTCGATCGCGCGCGGGGTCAGCGCCAGCTCCACGCCTTGCTTCGAGAGCAGCGCGCCGAGCTTCTTGACCTGAATTTCCACAATGCGTCGAATTTGCGAACGATCGAGCGGATGGAAGACGATTGTTTCGTCGATTCGGTTCAGGAACTCTGGGAGCAACCTGCCTTTGAGGATCCCATCGACCGCTTCGTCGATCTCAGCCTGCGAACCGCCGTTCGCGGCGATTTCGCGTATCTGCTCGCTTCCGAGGTTCGACGTCATGACGATAATCGTGTTCTTGAAGTCGACGGTTCGTCCTTGTCCGTCGGTGAGTCTTCCGTCGTCCAGAACTTGCAGCAGGACGTTGAAGACGTCGCGGTGCGCTTTTTCGATTTCGTCGAAGAGCACGACGGAGTAGGGTCGTCTTCGCACGGCTTCGGTCAGCGCGCCGCCTTCTTCGTAACCGACGTATCCCGGAGGGGCGCCGATCAAACGCGACACGGTGTGCTTTTCCATATACTCGCTCATGTCGATACGAATGATCGCGTCTTCGTTGTCGAAGAGCGCCTCGGCGAGCGCTTTGCAGAGTTCCGTCTTACCGACCCCGGTCGGTCCGAGGAAGAGGAAGGACCCGATCGGTCGATTCGGATCTTGCAATCCGCTTCGACTTCGTCGCACCGCGTTGGAGATCGCGTCGACCGCTTCGTCTTGACCGACGACTCTGAGGTGCAGTCGTTCTTCCAAGACGAGCAACTTCGCGCGCTCCGACTCCATCATACGCGAGACGGGGACGCCGGTCCACATGGAGACGATTTCGGCGATTTCATCGGGACCGACGACGCGTCGCAACAGACGTTTCGGGCGTTCTTTCGGCCCCTCTTTGTCGTCCGCTTTCGGTTCCGTCGATTCGATTTCGACGAGCTTCTTTTTGAGCGCGTCGATTTCGGAGTAGAGGTCGGCGAGCTTTTGGAATTGTTCGTTTCCGACGGGCGAGCCTTCGGCGTAGGAACGTTTGATTTGCGAATCAAGCCGTTGGTAGTCGCGCTCTTTTTCCGCGATTTTTTCGCGCAATTGATGGGAGTCGCCGACGCCGCTCTTTTCGTTTTCCCAACGGATGTTGAGTTCGGAAAGCTCGGCGTTTCGCTGTTTGATTTCTTTACGAATCTCTTCGAGTCTTTCGAGCGCGTCGGGGTCCGTTTCGTCGGCGAGTTGGCTTTCCGCAATCTTTAACTGAACGATTCGACGCTGAATATCGTCGATCTCGGTCGGCACGCTTTGAAGTTCCATTGCGAGTCGGCTCATCGCCTCGTCGACGAGGTCGATCGCCTTGTCGGGAAGGAATCGGTCGGAAATGTACCGGTCGGAGAGTTCGACCGCCGCGACGAGCGCGGAGTCGGTGATCTTAACCCCTTTGTGGTGCTGTTCGTATCGACTCTTCAAACCGCGCAAGATGGCGAGGGTCGCTTCCGTCGACGGCTCTTGCACCATGACGGGCTGGAAACGTCGTTCGAGCGCGGCGTCCTTTTCAACGTATTTTCGGTATTCGTCGAGCGTGGTCGCGCCGATGCACTTGACGTCGCCGCGCGCGAGCGCCGGTTTCAGAAGGTTGGCCGCGTCCGCGCCGCCTTGTTGCGCGCCCGCCCCGACGACCGTGTGCAGTTCGTCGATAAAGAGGATCACGCGCCCTTGCGAGTCTTCTACCTCTTTGAGAACGGCCTTGAGTCGCTCTTCAAATTCGCCTCGGAATTTCGCGCCGGCGATGAGCGCGCCCATATCGAGCGCGACGACGATCTTGTCTTTTAAGCTCTCGGGAACGTCTCCGGCGACGATACGCGCGGCGAGTCCTTCGGCGATCGCCGTCTTACCGACGCCTGGCTCGCCGATGAGCACGGGGTTGTTCTTGGTGCGTCGAGACAGAACCTGAATAACGCGTCGAATCTCGGAGTCGCGCCCGATAACGGGGTCGAGCTTTCCTTGCTTCGCCTTTTCGACGAGGTTGATACCGTACTTATTGAGAGCCTGCAATTTGCCTTCCGGCTCCTGATCGACGACTCGATTGCCGCCGCGGACGCGACTTGCGCCTTCGAGAACCTTATTGCGGTCGATCGCGAAGAGTCCGAGTATTTCTTTCGCTTTTCCGTCGACGTCGACGAGCGCGAGAAGCATATGTTCCGTTGAAATGAATTCGTCGGTCAGCGTTGCGGCTTCTTCCGCCGCCTTCGTGAAAATCTTATTCAGCTCGGCGCTTATCGACGGATTGGCGCCGGAGACGCGCGGCAGTCGCGCGAGTTCCGATTCGACCGTCTTCGTAAGACGTTGTTTATCGGCGTGGATCGCGTCGAGCAACGGCTCGATGACGCCGTCTTTTTCCGCCAAGAGCGCCGCTAGCAAGTGCAACCCTGTGAGTTCCGGATGAGCTCCCGAAACGGCGAGTCTTTGCGCCGCCGTGATCGCCTCCTGCGATTTAGTCGTGAGTTTGTCTTGAGAAAAGTTCATGGAAGTTCTCCTTTCAACTTCGCGCCTTTGCGCGACCTGAAGACGACTCAAAGTCGCCGCCAAGGCGCGCGCCGAAGTTTCTATTCCTGCTACTTGCAAAGAAAGCGCCAAATGAATTTTTTTTGGTTTATTTCGGAAAACTTTTTGGAAACTCTAGATATTGCCGACGCTGGGGCTGACGTCTTTCGCGTCCCGGATTATAATATGCGTTCGCGCGTTTGCGCGCATAACGATCGTTGGTTTTGTTTCAAGGAAAGACTCGTGGAAAACTTAAAGGAAAAGTTGGCGCAGGCGTTGAACGCCGCGAAATCGTTGGAAGCCGTTGAAAAGATTCGCGTCGATTTTCTCGGACGAAAAGGCTCCATCACGACCCTCGCTAAAAACACCGACTTCGCTACTATGACGGCGGAAGCGAAGAAGGAGTTCGGACAGAAACTCAACGAGCTCAAAAACTTCGCGCAAGAGCGTATCGCCGCCGCTCTCGCCGCCGTTCAGGCCTCGAACGTTCATCACAAATCGAACGATCTCGACCTGACCGCCCCCGGAAAAGGTCGACGACTCGGCGCGCTTCACCCGATCACGCTCGCGCAAATGGAGCTGGAGGACATTTTCCAAGGCATGGGATTCTCCGTTCTCTACGGCCCCGAAGTCGAGTCCGAATACTTCTGCTTCGAAGCCCTCAATATCCCGCACGATCACCCGGCGCGCGATATGCAGGACACCTTCTGGCTCAAAAACCAGCTCATCCTCCGTACCCACACCTCCGCAAATCAGGTGCGCACTCTGCTACGTTTCGGAGCCCCGATTCGCGCGATCTTCCCCGGAAGATGCTTCCGATACGAATCGGTCGACCCGAGCCACGAAAACACCTTCTATCAATGCGAAGGTCTCGTCGTCGATAAGGATATTTCCGTCGCCAACCTGATCGCCGTCATGAAAACGATCCTCAGCCAGGTCTTTAAGCGCGACGTCAAAGTTCGACTCCGACCGGGATACTTCCCCTTCGTCGAACCCGGCTTCGAACTCGACCTCAACTGCCTCCTCTGCGGCGGAAAAGGATGCTCCACCTGCGGCGACGGGTGGATCGAACTCATTCCGTGCGGTCTCATTCACCCGGAAGTTCTGCGGCACGGCGGAATCGATCCGAAAGAATACAGCGGCTTCGCATTCGGCGTCGGCCTGACCCGCCTCGCCATGATGAAATTCGGTATTCGCGATATTCGTTACCTGAACTGCGGCGACCTCCGCGTCAACGAGCAGTTCACGACCCTCGTTTAGTCGTCGGCTAGTAGTCGTCGGCTAGCCCGCCTTGTAGCCTGCCTTGTCGTAAGGAAAGAGCGCCAATGCTGGAAGTGGAAGTGAAGTTTCGGATTGAGGATCCCGCCGCGTTTGAATCGCGGGTCGCGTCCCTATTCGGGTCGACGTTCGGCGAGCCTGCGGTCGAGTCGGACGTGTTCTTTCGGAACGCCGACGCAGGGTTCCCCGAGGCGGGGAAATCGCTTCGTATTCGCCGTCGCGGCAACGAGCTCATGACGACGTTTAAAGGCCCGCTTCTGGACGCTTCGACGAAGACGCGCGAGGAGCTCGAACTTCCGCTCGCGACGTGCGGCGACGTCGAGAGCGCGGCGGCGAATTGGACGCGTTTCTTCGAGCGACTCGGATTTCAAAGCGCGGCGCGCGTTGTGAAGACGCGTCGGCGACTCCGATTCCGTTACGAGGGCCGCGAATTTGAGGCGACGCTCGACGTTTTAAAGGGACTGGGAACCTTTGCGGAGCTTGAGACGATGGCGGAGGAATCGGAGTTCGAGTCGGCGCGCGGCGCAACGTTGGCGCTCGCGACCGCGCTCGGACTGTCGGAACCGGTAAAATCGAGTTATCTCGCAATGGCGCTCGCGGCGCAAACGTCAGGCGAGGTCGAAGAGGAGCGGTAACGCGATCGTTCGGCGCGACGTCCGCATAGCCCTTTTTATTGGCACAATAGAACTAAGCAAAATAAATTTGGGAAATTTTGGAAAAAAACAAACTTTTCCCTGGTTTATTTGTGGACGACGGCGCTCCGTTCAATTATGATAAATGCTCGGGACGATTCTCGTCGCGTTGCGTTGCGACGCGGCGTCGCGAGTCGTCCGTCGTTGACGTCAGACTATAACGGTCAATTCGGCATATCCGTCCTAGGTCGTCGCAGACTCGTTTGGAGGAATAAGATGAAATCGGGAATGTTCCATTTAATGTTAGCGTTGGCGGTCGTTCTTCCGTCGACGTGCGTTCGCGCGAACGCGGCGGACGAGGCAAAAGTCGACGAATCTCAGGCGGTCGAACTCTTCCAAGCGATCGACGAAGGTCTCGTTGAAGTCAAATTGACGCCGAAAAATTCGTTGAGCAGCAGTTTGACGGTAACGAATAAGACGGACAAGGCGATCGTTGTCGATATGCCGACGGCGTTCGCGGGCGTTCCGGTTCTTGCTCAGCCGGGCGGATTTGGCGGCTTCGGCGGCATGGGCGCGATGGGCGGCATGGGAGCGATGGGCGGACGCGGCGGTCGCGGCGGCGCGATGGGCGGCTTCGGCGGCGGTATGTTCGGCGAAGAAGGCGGTCGCGGCGGCATGTTGGGCGGCGGTCGTAACAACGGCAACGGCGGATCCGGCGGCAATCAGTCGATCGGCGGCGGCATGGGCGGTCGCGGCGGCATGATGGGCGGCGGCATGGGCGGTCGACGCGGCGGCGGTATGATGTCGATTCCGGCGAAACAATCGCGCAAAGAATCCGTCCGCACCGTATGCTTGGAACACGGCAAAAAAGAGCCGCGCGCGAGCGTCGCGTACACGATCGTCCCGATCGATTCCTACACCGACAATAAGACGACGCAGGTTCTCTGCTCCATGCTCGGCAACGAAGAAATCGATCAAAACGCGGTTCAAGCGGCCGTTTGGAATTCCGAAAACGGACTTTCCTTCGACGAACTCGCCGCGAAGACGAAGCAAGAAGGCGGCAACAACCCGGTAACGAGCTATTTCAAGGCGAACGAACTTGAAAGCGCCGCCGGTCTTCTCGAACAGGCGCAAGATCGCGCGCAAGTGATCGAAGAAGTCGAAAAGGCGCAAGAAGATCTCCAAAATTATCCGGCGGAAAAGACCGACGACACGCTTGAGAATCTGACCGAAGAAATCCTCAAGTAAATTCGCGTCCGTCGTTTATTGGACGAGCTGATTGAACGACCGCAGTCTTTGGGATTGCGGTCGTTTTTTATTGGCTTTCGCGCGGTAGGTAAGAAACGCCATAGGCGCCGAGGACTTTCGTTCGGCGCGTTGACCGGAAGATCGCGTTTCGATAGAATATCTTTCGCGGACGTCGGTCGTCGCGGTGAAAGTCGTTTCTCACAAGACGCGCCGGCGGAGTCGCACGAAAGGAGCAGCTATGTCAAGAGTGAAGAATCGCGTCGCGTTCGGATTGAGTTTAGCGATCGTATTCGTCTTTTTTTCCGGTATCTTTGGTCGTTCGCTCGCGCGCGGCGCGGAGTATTTCGTGAGTTCTTCGCGCGGCGACGATTCGGCGTCGGGAACGTCTCCTGAGACGGCGTGGCGAACGCTTTTGCGCGTTTCGACGTCGCCGGAACTTCAAGGCGGGGACGTCGTTCGATTCCGTTGCGGGGACGTCTGGCGCGAAGGTCTGGCGCCGCGATCCGGGTCGGAAGGTCGTCCGATAATCTACACAAGTTACGGGGAAGGCGCGAAGCCGAGTTTTTGGCAATCGGTCTCTGCGAATCGCGAGTCCGACTGGGTTCCGGTCGGAGAGAATCTTTGGGCGACGCGTCCGACGCGCGTGACGACGCTTCGGAGCGCGCCGAATTTTTTCGTCGGCGAATGGGGACTTTACGCGGAAGGTGGCGCCAAGGCGCGTAAAACGGAAACGGACGGAACGATTAGCGTGGAAATCGAGCAAGGCGGAAGCGCGGGAAGTCGCGTTCAGCTGATGAAATCGCCGTTTTCGATCCGTAACGGCGCGCGCTATCGTCTTAGTTTCGACGCGTCGGGCAAGGACGTTTCCGGGGTCGTCGTTTCTCTCATGATGCAGAATAGCCCGTGGTCGAGTTACGGGGCGACGACCGGCGAGATCAAGTGTTCTTCGGAACCGACGCGGCAGTCGTTAATCTTTACTTCGACTCAAGACGCGGAGGACGCGCGCCTGACTTTTTATCTTGGAACGCTTCCGAGCGGCGCGCGACTGACTCTTTCGAATTTCGAAGCGGAGGAGGTCGAGGTTGACGCGTTGGATTTGGCGCCGGACGTTGGCAACGTCGTTTTGGACGGCGGTAAGGCGGCGTTTAAGAAGTGGACGGCGGAGGAGCTAACGGGTCCGGACGAGTTCTTCTACGAGCGCGGCGAAGGTCGCGTTTGGTATTATTCGAAGGAGAATCCGGCGACGCGATTTGATTCGATCGAATGCGCGCGAATGCGGCACGTCGTCAATCTTAGCGGGGTTCACGACGCGATCTTCGACGGGCTCGACATTCGGAACGGAGGCGCGCACGGCTTCGGCGGCTCGGGTAACGCGCGGATCACGATCCGGAATTGCGACGTCTCGTGGATCGGAGGCGGCGACCAGTACCTTCAAGGCGGGTCGGGTCGACGCGTTCGTTACGGGAACGGGATCGAATTTTGGTCTTCCGCGCGCGATCACGTCGTAGAGAACTGTCGCATATGGGAGGTTTACGACGCCGCGCTGACGAATCAAGGTTCCGGCGAGAATCAGGAAGTCAATATCACGTATCGCGGGAATACGATTTGGAATTGCGAGTATTCCTTTGAATACTGGAATCGAGACGCGACGTCGATTACGGAGAATATTGAATTCGTCGACAACGTTTGCATGAACGCCGGGTACGGTTGGGGACACGTTCAGCGACCTGATAAGAACGGGCGCTGTCTCATGTTCTACTCGAACACGGCTCAGACGCGCGGGTTCGTCTTGAAAGGGAACGTCTTTGCAAACGCGACGGAATCGCTCGTTCGATACGACGCCGAATGGACGCCGGAAGCGCCGAAAATGACCGAGAACGTTTACTGGCAGGAGGACGCGACCGTTCCGTATCAGACGTGGCTGAAAAAGAAGTATTTCAAGGACGATTTCAAGACGTTCCAATCGGAAACGGGTCAGGAGCAAGGCGGGCGCGTTGAGCGTCGATCCGTCGAGATTCCGCAACTTTAGGCGCGACGCTCGTTCGAGGGCGGTCAATGCGCGAGATAAAAAAGAGCGTCGACGCTCCTTGCGGACGTCGACGCTCTCGCGTTCGATTTCGTTACTTCTGAATGAGATCGGGTTTTTTGAAAGTCGGAACCTTCGCTCCGGAATCTTTGATTGGTTCCGGCGGTAGAGCGGCGGTCTTTGCGGCGGGTCGCGGGGACTCTTTGAAGGTCGAGACAGGCTTACCGTTGGAGCCGGGGGCGGGATCGCGCGGAACGTATCGTTTCGTTATGATTCGCGGTCGATCCATCGTCGGGATTTCCTCGATTTCCTCTCGAATCTTCCGTTCGACTTTTTTCACGTTCGACTCGATCTTCTTAACGCTTTTTTCGACGCTTTGCACGGCTTTTTTCACAGGTCGCGATTCTTTTCGCGGAGTCGCGACGCTCGTCCAGTTTGCGCCGAGGTCTTCTTCGACGACCTTTTGGAGTTCCTTATCCTCTTCGGATTCTGATTCGTCTTCGGATTTAGCCTCGGACGCGGGCGAGAGTTCGGCGCCTTCGGAGAGTAGGTCTTGCGCGCCGTCGGCAAATTCCTCAGAGTAGGGTTCGGCGACGGCGGAGTCGATCCCGATCGCCGGGATTTCGTCGTCGATCTCCGGCTTGTCGGCGTCGACGTTTTTAACGCTCTTGGGACGACTGAGCGCGCGCGGCGCTTCGGAGCTTATGACGACGTCGCTTTCGACGTCGTTTCCTTCTTCGGCGTCTTCTTCGGGAAAGACGAGCACGACTTCGCCGTCTTCGCCGATGGTGATTTCGGCGGCTTCTTCCGCTTCAATTACGTCGTCTACGTCGTCGTTTGCCTCGTCTTTTGCCGCGTCGTCTTTTGCGACGGGTACGGCGTTCATTCGGGACGCGGCGCCGACTCGGAGAGAATGCGGCGCGACGGGTAGGTTCGACGGTCGCTTCGTCGCGACGTTGAGCGCGATCGGCGCTTCCGGATCGTCTTCGATCTCATCCTCGTCGAGATAGATCTCGTCGTCGGAATCGTCGAAACTATCGGAACTGTCGTCGAGACTAAACGCGTCGTCGGAATCGTCTTCCGTAGAGAGCGTTGTCGGAGCGTTCGGACGCGTGCGAGACGACGTCGCAAACTTCGCTTCCCCGTCGTCGAGCATTTGAATAGCGATCGGCTTTGAGGTCGGTTTCGCGCCGACGCGCGCGAGGGACGACTCGCCGACTTTGACGGTCGGCACGGCGCCGACCGCGTCGACTCCTTGCGACGCCAGGAAGTCTTCGCCGGTCATGAGACCTTCTTCCGACTCCCATTCGAAGTCCGTTTCTCCTTCGTCGGCGAGGCTGAACTCGTCGGAGCTTCCGACCGGTGAGAACGCGGGAGCGCGCGGTTTCGAGGCCGCGAACGAGTTCGGAGCGTACGAGTCGTCGACGCTGGAATTCGAGGACGCGAACCCCGGCGCGGCGCCGAATTCGTTTCCGCTTGTCGGCGGCGCGAGCGGTCGGCGACTTGCCACGTTGCGATCGGAGTCTCCGCGCGAGAGGATTCGCGCGTAAGTCGGGTTCGGCGCGTTCCGTTTGGCGAGAAGTCGATATTCGACGACTTCGCCGCGCGAACGTGCGACCGCTTGACGCGCCGTCGCTTGCGCTTTGACCGCGAACGCGCGACGCGCTTCCGGCGAAAGTCCGCCGAGATTTGCGATCATGGAACTGAATTCCATCGGAGACGTTTCCGCAGTTTGCGAAACGCTGTCGATAAACGCGAGCGTCTGCTCGAAATTCTGATCGGCGACTTTTCCGAACGCGGAGTTGAGCGTTCGCGCCAGGAAATCGACGCCGGGATTCTTAACGACGACAAAGACGTCGAGTCGGCAGATCGCGACGGGCGTTCGATCGGGGCCTTCCGTGTACCGCGTTTGAAGAACGCCGAGCGCTTCCCCTTCGACCGGTCGCATGAGGGACGCCGGACCGCGATAGGAACCGGCGCCGTAGACGATCGAAAGTTCAGAATCCTGGTATAATAGTTGAATGGAATACGCGGAACCGGGCTTTTCCGTAAGCGTGTACCGGTCGTTTCCGTGCGATTTCATGTCGATATCGTCGTATCCCATCTGCTTCCAGAGTTCGACGACCGCGTTCGGATACGTCAGGAAGAAGTCGAATAGCTCCGGATTGCATCGGCATCCCGCCATCGGCAATCGACGATAGAGGGTCGGAGAAGACGCGATCGACTGAAGCCTGTCGCGAGTCGCTGCGGGAAAGGCGTCCCACGGAACTTTCGCGAGCGCTTCGCGCGCGTCTTGCGGATTCGTCGACGCTCTCATAAGCGCGTCCGGCGACTGCGGCGCGAAATTCGGCGCTCCGCCGACCGCGACGTGCTGAGAGTTGGCGTGGAAATCGCGCGCGTTCGGCGCTTGAGATCCCGCGAAAGGACGCGCGTTGAAGAAGCCTTGACGCTGCTGTTCGCGACGTTGCGCTTCCGCTTGAGCTTGAGCCGCGTTTGATGATACGCGCGGCTGTTGACTCGACTGCTGACGCTGTTGCGGCGACGAGAAAAGTCCCGATAAGAGCGGCTTCCGCGCTTCTTGCCCGCGCGTCGGTATGTTGGGCGGCGTTGAGCCGCGCGCGTTTGACGCATTCTGCGCCGACGCGATCGTGCATGACGCAAGAGTCGCGCCGAGAACGAGAAACGCAACCGCCGCAACGCGCAACGTCGCGGGACGAGTCGAATCGCAGGTTCGCGCCATAATTCAATCCTTATATTCAATCCTTGAATTGGGAGTCGTTCATCCGTGAACTCCCGCGTCGCGATCAATGCAGACGCAGGTATGCTAACTATCGGTTGACGTCGCTCGACTTCATCAGTTTGATTTCCGATTTTTCCCGGAATAGCTGTAAGGCGTAACGAAATGAGACGAAAAAACGCGACTCGCGCAACGACGCGACTGATTCGACGCGCGCTCGGACGGTTCGCGTTGAGGGTCGCGCTCGACGTCGCCGCCTTCGGGCTTGCGTTGGCGGCCCTTCGACTCGCGATTCTTCGTTTCGTCGCGTTCGATTCGTCCCGCCTGCCCGATCTTCTCTGCGGTCTCTTTATCGTCGCGTGTTGTCTTGCCCTCGCCCTTATTTATAGAAAGAAGCCCGGACTTTTCGCCGCCGCGCGACGCTTGGAATCGCGCGATCGCGCCTGCCTCGGCGTTCTGACCGCCGCCTTAGAACTTGAACGCGACCCGACCGCGCCTGTCCCCGCGCCGGCGCTCGCCGATGAAATCCTCCGCCGCGCCGACTCGCTCCTCGCCGACGTCGAACGCCTCGATCGCGACGAGCTCGACGCGATTCTTTTCTTCGACGAAGAGGAACGCGAATGCGCCGCCAGGCGTTCCGCGCGGCGTCGGCGCCTCGAAACGATTCTGCGCGCCGTCGCCTGCCTTGCATTCCTCGCCGCGCTCGCGTCGCGCGTTCGCTCCGACGTCGCGCCGCCGCGTCGTCCGACCCCTGACCTTGCGAACGCTACGACCCCGGCCGAGAACGATTCCGAGACGCGCGACGCCCCCGACGCCGAGCTTGACCCCGCCGAGCCTGCGCGCGTCGACGACCCGGTTCCCGACGGAGCGATCGCCGAGTTTCGCGCTGCGGTCGATCATGCCGCCGACTCCGCCGCGTCCCTGGAAAAGAAGTTGAGCGTCTCGCGCCCCGCCGCGCTCCGCGCTGGCGCCGCGTTCTGTCGACTCGCCCGCGACCCTGAGCGCAGCCTGCCTGCCCTCGCGCGCCGCGCGCTCGACGAAGCGGCGCCGAACGCGTCCGATCGCCCGGGCCTCGCGCGCGCGAAGAAGATTCTAGCCGTCGCCGCGGTCCCTTTTCTCACCGACGCCTACCTCGCCCAGATCGCCGCCTTCGAGCGCGCGCTCGTCGCCGCGTCCGGGCAAGAGGAGGCGCTGGCGACGATTCGCGCGACGTTAGACGCGGCGTCGCGACTCCTCGCCGTCGTGGAGAGCGCGCGCGCATTCGACGCCGCCGTCGCGCGATATGAAACGACCGCGACGAACGCATACGAACGCGCGTTGGACGCGCTCGAGACTCGCGCGGGTAAATTTCCGGAAGAAGAAGACGAAGAAGGCGTCGGCGAAGCGTTCGACGTCGCCTTAGATTCCCTCGAAGCCGCCTTGCAAGATTTGCGCGCGATCTACGAAGAGACGTTGACCCTCTGCGCGTTCGCCTCGACAGACTGGACGGATAGTCGCCTTTCTGAAATAATTTCCGAGCGCGTTTCCACCCCCGCGCCGCGTTTCGACCGCATCGCGTCCGACCTCGATTCTCTCTCATTCGAGGCTGACTCCGAACGCTGGGGACGGATCGCGACCTATCTGGATTCGGCTCGACGCTTCGACGTCGTCTTTGGCGATTTAGAGACCGAACGCCAGCCCGCCTCGCCTGCCTGCGTTGCGTTTTCGGTAACGTTTGGGGAGGTCGTTTCGAACGACGCCGCGCCGCCTAGCCTCTCGGGCGCGCCGCCTCGCCGGACGGCGAGCGTCGACGCGGCGCCGGAGCGGGATGGGGCGTTTGCCTCGCCTGAGGACGCGTTGGAGGGGGACGTCGTTGCGAGTTCGGAGGGGCGCGCAGGGGCGGATTCGCGACCTGTCGACGTTGAACTCGGTGAGGACGCGGAGGTCGCGGAGACGGAGGCGCGCGTTGGCAAAGGGGAGGAACTTTCGGAGCGCGGCGCGCCTTCAGACGCGCGTAACGACGTCGGAACGGCTCGGAAGGGCGCGCGATCGCCTCTGAGTCCGGCGAGGGGCGCTTTTGCCGCCGAATTGCCGGAGACGTTGCAGGAGGAGCTTGATCGCGCGCGGAAATGGGATCCCGGGGAGGCGGAGTTGCGCAGGATCGACGACTATTTCGACGCGTTAAGGCGCGTCGCCTCGGAAAAAGACGGGGAAACCGGGGACTGAGTCCGGAGTTAAGGCGCGCCGCCGACTTTTCTTCGTTCCGACTTGAAATCGCCGTCCGTTTCGAGTATGATTTTTTCTGACGCGTCGCGATTTTGCGATTGCGCTAGCAGACAATAGACCCGGAACGAATAGGTTATGAAACGAAGACTGACATTACTAACGGCGATCGTCGTAGCGATCGCGTGCGGCGCGTGGGCGACGGCTCAAGACGCGGACGAACTTTTGAAATCGAACGCGCCGGAAAGCGCCGTCTTGAATCTCACCGTCCATAGCGACGCGCTCAAACGGGATATGAATTATCGCGTGTACATTCCGAGCGAGTATCGCACGACGACGAACGATTATCCCGTTCTTTATCTTCTCCACGGACTTGGCGGTAGCGAAAAGAATTGGAGCGATCCTAAGCGCGGGAATATGCAAGAGATTTGCGACGAATGGTTTGCGGCTCATCCTGATCAGAAGCGGGTCGTCGTTATGCCCGACGGCGGAAATCGTTGGTATCGCGATTCTCTCGACGATTCGAGCAAATACGAGACGTTCTTCTTTGACGAATTGATTCCGGACGTGAAGTCGCGGTTCCGAATTAAGGACGACCAGGCGTCGCGCGCGATCGCCGGGCTGTCGATGGGCGGATATGGTTCCGCGCTCTACGCCTTGCGACGACCCGACTATTTCGCCGCCGCCGTTCCGATGAGCGCCGCGATTCGCACCGTCGACGAACTGAAAGAGCAGTCTTTCGAAGAGTTTAAAAAACGTTATTCGAGCGGCGAGAATATGGAAGAAGGGGAAACTCGCTTTGACGACTATTTTTACGCGAACGACCCGCACACGCTCGTCACGAAATTGACCGACGAGCAAAAGAAATCGTTCCGTATGCTTCTCGACTGCGGGGACGACGACGATCTCCTCGTCGGCAATATCGCGCTCTTTAACGAAGCGCGCAAGAGCGGCGTAAAGTGCGAACTCCGCGTCCGCGACGGCGGGCACGCGTGGCAATACTGGCGCGAATCGTTGCCGATCGCGTTGGAGTTCATCGCCCAATAATTGGCTAACGCGCGTTCTCTAATGACGAGCAACGTCGTTGCCGAGAACGTTTCGAAGGCGCCTGCGCGAACCGAGTAAGGATTCCGCAGGCGCCTTTTTGATTTCGCTTGATCATCGAGCTTCTTTCGAGTATGATCTTTACGAAGCGTCGCGTATTGGCGACGCCGTTTGGATCGCTAATCGCCGAATCGTTTCTTTCATCGAAAAATCCCGCGTTGTGTTTCTTGCGCATGACGCCTCCTCCTCTTATAATAAGCGTCTGCCGAGTCGCTCTGATAATCATACTCGCTTTTGGACTGCTTGTCAGGATCCTACAACAGGGTTTTTAGAAATTCCCCAAGTAAGATAAAGATTGTGAGTATGCCATGTCGATTAGATAATTGTTCTTTAAAACGACGTATGGAAAAGAATTGTTTAAACGCTTCAGACTTATTTTGTCGATAGTTCATGGACGGAAACGCGACTTTATCGTGAATTTTATTATTGTCTCTTGACGCCTTGGGATTATTGTTGTATACTACTCATGTCAGGCGAGGTGATTTTTAATCGCGCCTAATTCGTTGATCACTTGAATTCCGCATCCGTAGGATTAGATCGTCAAATAGATGGTATTCCATCTTTGACCGTTTTGCATCCCTATCGATTTGTTATTCAACGACGAGTATAAACATATGTGTAAAATTCGACTAATCCCGATGAT
>ONGM01000171.1 GCA_900317365.1 uncultured Planctomycetota bacterium | reverse complement strand
GGCTCTATCAACAGATTCGCGTCAATCCGTACGAGTGGGGGATCAATCCCGCCGATTTCGTCGCCTCAGCCGCGCCGATCGCCCCGCCTCCGCGCGTTCAGGCGCCGCCTGTCGCCCCGCCTGTCCAAGCGCCCCCGACGGCCCCGCCTCCGCGCGTTCAGACGCCCCCTGTCGCCCCGCCTGTCCAAGCGCCCCCGACGACCCCGCCTCCGCGCGTTCAGGCGCCGCCTGTCGCCCCGCCTGTCGCCTCGCCTGTACAAGCGCCCCCTGCGGGTTCGCGTCCGAAGAAGGGTCGGGGCAACCGCGCGCCAGGCGTCGACGACGCGGAATTTAACGCGCAAAATCTCGCCGCGTTGGCGGTCGCGTCGAAGTCGACGTCGGATCTCGGCGCCGCGTTGGGCTCGCTCGCGTCCGCGTCGAAAGACTCCGCGAATTTCGACGATCTTAAAGTCTCGAAATCGAACGAGACGGCGCCGAACGACTTTCTTAAAGAACTCGGCAATAGCGCGGAAGTCGCGGAAACGCACGCCGCAGACGACGTCGAGTTTCTGCGCGATCGTTCCGCGCTCGAAAAGGCGAAGGACGACGCGCCGATGTGGCTCACGTCCCTCGCGGCGCACCTCTTAATCGCGATTATTCTCGCCTTAATCGTTACGAACGTTTCCGTTAAGAATCCGTTTGAAGTCGTTTCCGAGCCGGGCTTTGGGGACGAGGTCGTTCTCGACGAAGTCTACGATCCCGAGGTGGAGCCGAGCGTTGATCAGCCTGTGGAAATCGACGCGCCGGTCGCGCCGGAAACGGAGACGGAAGTAACCGACGTCGCGCCGGATATGTCCGCGTTCAACGACGAGTCCGCGAGCGCGATCTCGATTACGGAAACGGACCTCGGGTCGGAAGCGCCCTTTGGCGAAGTCGACAATCTTCTCGGATCGCTCATGGGGGACGATCTTTCCGGTCGAGGCGAGAACAAGGCGGCGGCGCTCGCGGTCGGCGGCGGTAGCGAAGGCAGCGAGAAGGCGGTGGCGCTCGCGCTCGCGTGGCTTGCGGAGCATCAGAACCCGGACGGATCGTGGTCTTACGATCTACGCGCCTGTCCGACGTGTCGCGGGCAATGCTCTCATTCCGGCACGAACGCCTCGACGATCGCGGCGACGGCGATGGGACTACTTCCGTTTCTCGCGGCAGGCAACACACCGACGACGGGGAAATACAAGCGCCTCGTCGCGAAGGGACTCAATTATCTTCTCGATCAAGGGCGCGAGACGGAGAACGGGCTTTCGTTCCACGACGGAGCCGGAAACATGTATTCGCACGGTCTCGCGACGATCACGTTATGCGAGACGTACGCGATGCTTTCGACGCGCGATCGTTCGCGCTATCGTAACCTTCAATACGCGGCTCAGAGCGCGTTGAATTTTATCGAAGCGGCGCAAGCGGCGGACGGCGGGTGGCGTTACAATCCGGGTCAGGCGGGCGACACGTCGGTAACCGGCTGGCAGATGATGGCGTTGAAGAGCGGTCAGCTCGCAGGCTTTGCGATCGACAACGGGGTCGTCGCGGGCGCGCGTTCGTTCTTGCGGGACGTCGTTTCTTTTGAGTACGAAACGCGTTATAATTACGTGCGCGGCAGTTCGGAATCTCCCGCGACGGACGCGATCGGGCTGTTGTGCCGACTTTACCTCGACTGGCGCGCGGACAACGACTCGCTCCTAAAGGGCGCGGCGCGACTTTCCGGGTTCGGCCCGAATTTCAACAATCCGTACTACAACTACTACGCGGCGCAGCTCATGAACAACGTCGGAGGCGCGATGTGGCGGAAGTGGAACGAGGAGACGCGCGATCAGCTTGCGGCGAGCCAAATTCTCGACGGGCACGAGCGCGGAAGTTGGTTCCCGGAGAATCCCGACGGGCACTGCCAGACAGGCGGGCGACTTTACGCGACGTCTTTGAACTGCATGGTGCTTGAGGTTTATTACCGTCATATGCCGCTTTATCAAAAGATGGAAAGCGCGACGAATTTCCCGCTTGATCTGCCGGTCGGCGTCAAGAAGAACGAGGAATCAAAGTCGCAATCGGTCGATCAGACGTCTCAGGACGCGGGACAAGCGGACGACAAAGAGTTGGACGACGCGATCGGGGACGGTTCGGACGAGGACGCGGAAGAGTAGCGATGAAATTCTGCGATTCATGCGGCGCGAAGAACGCGAACGCCGCGAAATTCTGTTCTAATTGCGGAACTCGATTTACCGAGGGAAGCGCGTTTTCAGGACGCGCCGGCGGAGTGTTCGAGCCGGACGACGTCGACGACGGCATATCAAAAGACGACCGGCGCGGCGTGGGATTTGGCGCGGGTTTCGCGGCGTTCACGCGTTTCGCGGCGCGCGTCGTGAAGCCGCTGCTTGCGACCGTCTTGGCGTTTATTCGCGATATGGCGATTCGCGCGCTTTCGCCGTCGTCGACGTGGAATCGTCTTTCGCCGCCGAACTTTCTCTATTGGGCGCTCATTCAGTGCGCGCTGTTGCGGTTTCCAACGGCGATCGTCGGGATCGTTTACGCGGCGCTCTCCAACGACGCGCGTAAGCGCGGCGCGCTCGACGAGGCGTTTGAACGCGCCAAAGCCGCGCGAATCTGGCTGCTCGTCGATCTTGTTCTCGGCGTCGCGGTAAGACTCGTTCGCTGGTTTTTCTAGCCGCCCCGGTTTTCTAGCCGTAAGGGAAACGTCATGAAAGAAAACGACGCTCCGATCGCCGATCAAGAGACCTTGCGCGCCGGACTCTGGCTCGAAGCGACTCGCGATATGACGATCTATTCTCCCGCGAAGGACGGATACGATCCGACGCTCGACGAACCGTTTCTTCACAACGCCGCCGAAGCGTTCCGCAAGGCGCCCCTTTTCGACGATTTCGACGATGTGGAACTCAATGACGCGCGGCGCGACGAGGAGTTTTCACTCGAACTCGTCGCGCCGCCTAAATTGCGCTAGTCGCGTAACGTCGCGGCGTCGCAAGCGTCGCCGCGCGCGTTTTGATTCTTTTCGTTCGCTTATTCTTCGTCTTCCGGCATGCTCTTCGGCGCGCACGCCCATCCGATCCCGCCGGCGATAAGTCCGAGCGCGAGTCCTGCGGCGACGATCATCCATGTGCGCGGATGTTTCGCGCCGAAGTAAATTCCCGCCGCGCCGAGTAAGAACGCGAAGTTAAAGCAGACAAGCGCCAATTTGACGCGATTCTTCTTCGCCGCTTCCGTAAGCTCGACCGTTTCAACAACCGCCTTTTGCTTTTTCGGTTTCGGTTGTTTCGCCGGTTTGGAGTCCGCTTGCGCGTCGTCTTGGCTTCCGCGATAGACCTGCTGCACGGCGTCGCGCGGATAATATTTTGCGATCGCCGCGTTCACTTGTTGCGGCGTGCAGATCGCGCTGCTCACCGGCATGTCGAAAATCATGCGAAGCTCGTCTTCCACGTCGATGGAAATCGGTTCCGGGGACGCCAAGATGAGCTTGCCCATATCGGACGCGACGGGTACGAAAGAATGCTGTCGCGCGGTAACCGGATTGATGAATTTTGCGAAGTATTCGTCGACAGGCACGTCGTCGAGGTTAACGAACGGCGCGCCGATCGATTCCGCGTACGCGAGCATGATCTGTTCCGGCGTCGCCGCTTTCTGCTGCATGAGCGCTTGGTGCAGATCGAGACCGACGGCGTCGGCGAAGTTTTTCGCTTTTTTAATTTGATCGGGGGTCGCGATTTTATCTTCGAGGAGTATCGCTTCGAAGGTTCGTCGGCCGTATTGGTCGGTAGCGGCGGGTCCGGAGCCTTTGCGTCCGAGCGAGAAGTCGTATTCCGCTTTTCTTTCGGCGTCGGTGAGGCAGAGCATCGCCTTCGCAAGCTCGTTCATGAGATCTTGCGATTCTTCGATGTAGTCTCCGGTGGCGAATTTGCGGACGTAAGCGTTGAGTTCGCGGTATCGTTCGCGGATTAACTTGGGATCGTCGACGAAATCGTCGAACTTCAATAGTTGATAGTAATTCAACGGTCTGTTGGTCGCCGTAATGTGCAACCAATCTTTATAGACGTCGATTTTCGCCATGACGATGTTTCCTCCATAACGTTTCGCGCGAGGGAATGTCCGACGCGATTTTCGCGCGCGGACTCTCGCGATATTGTACAGGAAGGAAGTCGGGATTTCAAGAGCGCGCGTCTTTTTTTCCAAAATCGCGTCGACTCGTCGTATTTTAAAGCCGACGCAATATTAGCCCTTTTGAAAATGACGCTTCGCGGTATAATATGCGACTGGCGAGCGCTTGCGGACTTTTTGGAATCGCCGCGCTTGCAAACGCATTGGCTTTTGAAATAAGGACGTCATCATTATGCGACGCACCATGATGAAATCGAAGATTCATCGCGCAACGTTAACCGAGTGCTTTCTCGAGTACGAAGGCAGCATTGCGATCGACGCGAAGCTTCTCAAAGCCGCCGACATTAGGCCGGGCGAGCTTGTGCACGTTCTCAACGTGAACAACGGCGCGCGTCTCATAACGTACGCGATTGAAGCGCCGGCGGGTTCCGGAGTGGTCATGCTCAACGGACCGGCGGCGCGCGAAGGTTATAAAGGCGACGTTCTCGTGATTATAACGTACGCGGAGTACGAAGAGAGCGAACTTGAATCGTATAAGGCGAAAGTCGTTAAGGTCGATTCGCTCAATCGTATCGTCGAATAGCGCACGACGCCGCGTCCTCTTGTCAACTCTGCGCTGAAAATTTAACCGCCGGCTTGCAACCGCGCCGAGGGAATTAAGGTTGAAAAATGGATAATGCGAGTTATTTAAACGAGTTGTTCGGTATGAACGGTCAGGTAGCCGTCGTGATCGGCGGCGCCGGCGCGCTGGGACTGTGCTTGTCGACCGGGCTCGGAAAGAACGGCGCGAAGATCGTCGTCGCCGATATGAGCGAAGACCGTTGCAAAGAAGCCGTTGCGAAACTGACGGAGCATGGAATCGAAGCGATCTACAAAACGGTCAACGTGACGAGTAAAGAATCCCTCGTCGAATTGCGCGAAGAAGCGTTGAAATTGACCGGTCAGGTCGATATGCTCGTGAACTGCGCCGGGATCAACGTCGGAAATAATTTCCTCGACGTCGACGCCGACAAATGGGACGCGATCATGGCGGTCAATCTTAAGGGGACGATGCTCTCGTGCCAGGTCTTTATTGAATCGATGCTCAATAATAAAGACGGCGGCGCCATTTTGAATATCGGCAGCGTGAACTCGGCGCGTCCGTTGTCGCGCGTTTTCGCATACGCGGCGAGCAAGGCGGGAGTCGTGAACCTGACGCGCAATATCGCGCAAGAGTTCGGCGCGCAGGGAATCCGTTGCAACGCGATTTGCCCCGGATTCTTCCCGGCGGAACAGAATCGAAAACTTCTCGACGAAGAGCGCGTGCGCAATATTATGAACGGCACGCCGATGCATCGCTACGGCGATCCGAACGAACTGATCGGCGCCGCCATCCTGCTTCTTTCGAAGAAGGCCGGAAGCTACATTACCGGCGCGCCCTTCTACGTCGACGGCGGGTTCACCGCGAGCTGGTTCTAAGCGCGAGCCGGTTCGATTCGTCGCTCTTTAACGACGCGATGATGAAACAAGGGCGCCGACCGCGCGAATACGGTCGGCGCCCTTTCGCTTTTTCCGCGCGAGTAGGCGAGGCTAGGCGATAAGGAAGGCGAGGTTAGGCGAGGAGGCGAGGCGAGGTTAGAGGACGCCTTTCTCTTGGAGTCGTTTGACGATTTCGTCGACGTTGAGATCGCGCTTTTTCGCCGGCGCGTGTCGAACGGCGTCGGCGCCGTTGCGGGTCGGATCTCGGAAATCGCGCCAGAGGTTCTCTTTTTGAAGGTTGAAGCCTTCGATATTCTTCTTCCAGGTCGCCAGACTATGCAGTCTCGTATCGAAGTTGTTCGTGCCGAAGGAGAGTTTCGCGCCCATCTTCAGCGCGAGCTCGACGAATTGCGGCTTCGGGAACGCGGACTCCGCCTGAATTTCGAGCGCGACGTCGCCGTCGATCGCCGCCTGAATGAGTACGGCCATGCGCTCTTTCGTCCAGAGTTCGTCGTAGCGATCAGCAATGAACGCCGGAAGGTAGGTTACGTTCGCCAAAATATCGATCGGTTCGGAAACGACGGTGAGGCAGTGGCGATAATATTCTTCGAACCACGCGTCTTGATCGACGTCGTAGTCTTTTGGGAGAAGCCAGAGTTTGTTTTCTTTTCCGTCGGGTAGGGAACCCATAATCATCGTGTCGGCAAGTACGAAGTCGAGTCGCGCGTAGAGATTCGGATCGATCGCCTTATACCAATCGCGATCGTTGACTTGGATTCCGATCTTGATCTTTTCGGAGGGTTCGAGCGTCGCGTTGACCTTTTCGACGGAGGTAATGAACTCGTCGAGTTTTTCGTTGTTTGAAAGAGGCCAGAATCGACCGTTGTTTTCGATCGCGCTACTCTTCACGCCGGTTTTCCGCGCGCGTTCGACCGCCATTTCCGGGGTCATGCCGCCGCGAATATGAATGTGGTAATCGCGCAACTCGAGGGAAGAGTCGAGCCAGGGCGCGTAGGTCTCAAAGGTGGGCGCGTCTTGCCCGAACGCCGAAACGCCGACGAAAAACGCCGTCGCAAATATCAGTTTGACGAAAAGTTTCATTTTCACTCCCCTCAATGGGTTTCCTTTATTATGGGACGTCGACGCAATCTTAATCTTAATAGCGCCTCGTCGCGTATTATAAAGGGAACGGACGAAGAAAACAAAGGGGGCAAATCGAAGGGCGCCTACGCCTTGCTTGTTTTTCTTCTGAAGAATTTCCTTTACCAAGACGTCGATCTAAATTCCGCGCTCCGAGCTATGAGAACAGCCTTAACGGTCTATGAGTCCTTCGTCCAAGAGAAAGTCCTCGATTCCAACGTATAAAATGCCGTTTTCGTCTTTCCAAGGCTTAACGTAGTCTTTTATCACGACAATTTTTCGAAAGGAGTCGGGAATCCTGATTAAGGAGGCGATCTCTTGTTCTTTCTTTTTCGGATCGTCGATCGATAGCGCGGATTGAATATAGTAACGTTCGTCGCCCCTGTTGACCACAAAGTCGACCTCCAGTTGCGTGCGAACGTTTTGTCCTGAATCGTTGCGACGATTTTGTTCAACGACGCCAACGTCGACGTCAAAACCGCGCCGAACAAGGTCGTTGTAGAGGACGTTTTCCATTAAATGAGGCTCTTCTAATTGACGGAACCCGAGTCTAGCGTTGCGAAGTCCGGGATCGGCGTAGTAGTACTTGACCGACGTCTTGAGATACTTTCGCCCTTTAACGTCGTATCTTTCCGCCTTGCGAATCAGGAAAGCGTCTAGGAAATATCCTATATACGCGTCGATCGTTTCCGAAGCGACGCGGATTTGTCTTTCACTCGCGAAGGTCTTGGATATCCGGCTCGGATTTGTGAGCGATCCGACGTTCGACGCCAATACGTTCAGAAGAATATCGAGCGTTTCCGCTCCCTTCGCGATATGACGTCGCTCGAGTATGTCCTTGACGTACGTGCGCGCAAATAAATCCTGAAGGTAACGACTTTTTTCCTCGTGCGATTCCAACGTCCACGTTACCGGCATGCCGCCGTACGTATAGTAGTCCCGCCAGACCCCGCGTTTGTCCCCTGGATAGTTTTCATAAACCTCCGCAAAGGAGAGCGGGTTCACTCGAATCTCGTCCGCGCGATCGCGAAATTGTGTGAGAACGTCGCTCGAAAGCATTTTCGAATTGCTACCGGTAACGTAAAGATCAACGTTGGCGCGCTTCGCCAGTCCAAGCGCGACGTCGATAAAAGTGATCTTCTCGTTCGAATCGTCTACGTAGGGATTAGCGACTTCCGCGACGAATTGGATTTCGTCAATGAATACGTAATACCGTTTCTCTTCATCCCGCGTCCGTTCTTTGATAAAATCGTTTAGATTAAACGGATTGCGATATTTAGCGGCGTCGATTTCGTCGAGGGCGATTCCGACAATTTGATCTTCGCCGATCCCTGAGTTTAACAGATACTGGCGATAAAGGTTGAAAAGAAGATAGGACTTTCCGCTTCGACGAAGACCGGTGATTACCTTGACGCGGTTATTGTCCTTTTTGCGAATCAACTGATCAATATACTGCCGCCTGGCGTATTGCATTTCGTCGTCTCTCGTCAATCTTTGCGGAAATTGCGTGAATTTTCGACTATTATAGCAATGGGGCGTAGAGATAATAAGTCCGCTAGCTGAAATTTTTGCGGCGTCCGCATTTTTTTCAGATAGAGATTGCGGCAACTCAGAGAGACGCTTCTTTCCCCTGACTTCTTCCTGTCTTTCCCGCCTTGCGACGTCGCCGTGCGTCGGGGATTAAGCGCGGCGCGGAATCGGAGAATGAACGTGATAATACGATTCTATCTTTCTCGTCTTCGCCAACTTTATAAGCGTTGTCGACAAAACTCCGTTTTTATGACGCCCCGTTTTTACGCCGGAGGGACGCGACGGCGCGACTATTCCGAGACCCGCCAGTCTTGAACGCGGAGTTCGACCTGTTGGTAATAGTCGTTAAAGACGATCTGGAACGCCAGGTCAAAGCGCGCGCTCGGATCTTTTTCGTAGATTTCGTTGATTTGCTCCACCCACTCGCCGCGACTGAACGCGACGGCGCGGCGTTCGTCCTGACGTTGACGAAATTTTGCCTGAAAGTGGTTTCCGAGCGTCGGAGGCGCTCCGGGTTTGCTCTTTCCGCCGATGCGTCGCGCCGGTCCGATGAGAGAGACGCCGTGCGTCGCAAAGATCGGACGCTTGTTCTCGGCACCGAACGGAGCGAGTTTGTCAAGCTCGGCGAGCGCGCTGAGCGTGATCGCCGAGAACGGTATTTCGCCGTCTAAGAAGATCTTCGGAACGCGGTCTTCCTCTTTGAACTCGCGTTCGACGTATTCGCAAAACGCCTCGCGAAACGCGTCGAGCTGCGACTCTTTGACGGCGAGTCCAGCCGCCGCAGCGTGGCCGCCGAAACGAACGAGCTTGTCGGAACACGCTGAGAGCGCCTCGTACATATTGAACGAGGAGTCGGGCGCCGTGCGCGCGGAACCCGCGTTCACGTCCGGATTGCGCAACGCGATCATGATCGTCGGGCGATGGAATTTTTCCGCGAGTCGTCCGGCGACTACCCCGATCACGCCGGGATGCCATTCGCGCGCGGCGAGCACGAACGCCGGCGCGTCCGCGTAGCGCTCTTCGATCGTCTTGAGCGCGTCCGACATAATGCGTCGCTCGAGCTTTTGTCGGGTCGCGTTCAGGTTGTTAATGAACGGCGCGAGTTCGCGCGCGCGATCCGCTTTCTCCGTTATGAGAAGCTCGACGCCGAGTCCCGCAAGCCCCATTTGTCCGGCGACGGCGAGTCGATGCGGATTCTCAAGGAGGGTTTTGCCGCGCTCCCAATTGAGTTCGTCCTCTTCGTCGCGCGGCGTCGACTCGTTGAGAACTTCGCGACCTGCGGCGTTGAGACGCGGCGCGATCATGAATCCGACGTCCTCGCTCGTGATCTTTTTGCGCGCGGTCGGCAGAACGAGTTCGGAAAGAAATTGGAGTCCGAGCGGCATATGATCGACGAAGGTTCGTTCGAGCGCGTACCGCACGAGCGTGCGGTTCTCGTCGTGAAGCGGCACGACGTCGGCGATCGTGCCGAGCGCGGCGAGACAGAGCGCTTTGAGCAGAAAATCGCGCATTTCGTCGGACGTCTTTTCGGTTTCCGACATTTCGAGTCCGAGTCGCCACGCGAGTTTAAACGCGACGAACGCGCCGCATATTTCCGGGAACGGGTAGATTACCTTGCCGTCGGCGGTCAGCGCGGGATGAGCGACGGCGAGCGCGGGCGGTAAAATCTGTTCGCCGGTCTTTTCGTCGACGGTCGGCGTGTGGTGATCCGTAATGATCAGATCGAGTCCGATTTCTTTTGCGAAGATCGCCTCGTTTATGCTCGTGATTCCGCAGTCGACGGTAACGACGAGATCGACGTTTTCCTCTTCGCGGAGTCGCCGCAACGCGTTCGTATTGAGACCGTAGCCTTCTTCGAGTCGGTTCGGAACGTAATATTGGCAATTTCCGCCGCACGTTTTGATCGCTTGGAGCAGGATCGCGGTCGCGGTCATACCGTCGACGTCGTAGTCGCCGTAGACGACGATTTTGCGATTGTTGCGAATCGCGTCTGCGAGCGCGCGCGCGGCGTCGGAGCATCCGGGCAAGCGTTCCGGCTTGTAGAGTCCGCGCGTAAGATTCGGCGGCGCTAGAAACGAGACGATCTTATTCGGATCGGAAATACCGCGCGCGACGAGCGTTTGAACGACGATCGGCGACACGTTCGTTTGATTTGAGAGTCGCGCAACTACGCTCGGGTCGTATGGTCGAGAAATCCACGTCGTTTTTTCTTTAACGTTGCCCATGCTAATCGCTCTCGTATCTCTTTATGCTCCGCTTATTTGTCGTTTCGAAGCCCGAGGCGCTCGCGATTTCGAGTCGAAACGGAATTACAAACGCTAATTATTCGTCTATTCTTTCACGCGCGTTATTGTACCAAAATCCGAAGCAATACTCAATAGGAACAACTCGAAACGCGCGCTTTTTTACCGACCTATTCTTGCGCGTTTCATTCTTGCGCGTTGAACGCGTTTTGGCGGTTTCGGAAAATCTGCGATCGGATCAGGGAGCGAGTTTCTCTTTTTTCGTCGAAAATGAGTCGTATCGCGACGCGGAGGGGCGCGTCTTCTTCTCAAAAAAGAAATTTGCGGTAAACTGGACGTTAAGCGCGTTGGCGTTTGCGGTCGACGAAGTATTGCGGTCGACGGGGTCGTCGCGGCGGCGCGAGGACGATTTATGCGCGGATTCGTTCGACTCGTTGCGAGTCGAACGATTGGGGAAACGCGCAAACGTCGCGGAAAAGGAGAAGAACGATGCATATCATGTTCGTTGCGAGCGAAGTCGCTCCGTACTCTAAAACGGGAGGTCTCGCCGACGTCTGCGGCGCGTTGCCGAAAGAACTTGCGAAATTAGGCTGCAAGACGTCGATCGTTACGCCGTTGTACAAATGCGCGCGCGACTATTTCCAGCATTCGACGGATCGACTTAACACGACGTTCGAGACGCTTTCGATACCGATCGGTTCGGAAGTGAAACGCGCAGGCGTTCAGACCGCCAAGATCAAGACGAGCGGCGAAGACGTCGACGTCTACTTTATCGAGCATGAGGACTACTTCGGACGCGACGGAATTTACAATTACCAAGGCGTCGATTATTCCGACAACTGCGAGCGTTTCGCGTTCTTTTCGCGCGCGGCGTTCGAGTTGATTCGATCTCTTCGTTTGGAAGTGGACGTTCTTCACGCGAACGACTGGCAGACGGGGCTCGTTCCCGTATATCTCGACGCGCTCTATCGTTCGACGTCGCGAGTCGGCGCGTCGGGCTTTCTGGAACCGGCGCCGCGACCGCGCGTGAATTTCGGCGACTCCTCGAATCTCTTTGATCGAATTCAGTCGGTTATCACCATTCATAATCTGCGCCATCAGGGACGATTCTGGCGCGACGCTATGGAATTGACCGGACTCGATTGGAGTCTCTTTACGTACGATAAAATGGAGTTCTACGGTCAGCTCAACCTTCTGAAAGCGGGAGTCGTCTTTAGCGACGCGATTACGACGGTCAGTCCGCAATACGCCAAAGAGATTCAGACGGAAGCGTACGGCGAGAGATTGCAAGGCGTTCTCCAAAGCCGCGCGAACGATCTCTACGGGATTCTCAACGGGATCGACGTCGACGAGTGGGACCCCGAGAAAGACTCCTATTTGCCGGCAAATTTCAATTCGAAGAACTTTAAAGTCGGCAAGGCGAAGTGCAAAGAATCGTTGCAACGCGAGGCGAATCTACCCGTCGATCCGGACGTCCCGCTTCTCGGGTTCGTGAGTCGACTCGATCCGCAAAAGGGGCTTGATCTTGTCGCCGATTTGGTTCCGACGCTCGTCGAAGAGCAGAATATCCAACTCGTCGCGCTCGGATCCGGCGATCGCACGCTCGCGGAACGCTTCAATTTGCTCAAGCGCCGTTATCCGCGCAACGTCGCCGTCTTCAACGGGTTCTCCGTCGAACTCTCGCACCGAATTGAAGCGGGTATCGATATCTTCCTGATGCCGAGTCGATTTGAACCGTGCGGACTCAATCAGATGTATAGTCTGCGCTACGGCTCGCTTCCGATCGTGCGCGACGTCGGCGGCTTGCACGACACCGTGGTCAACGCGTCGGACGAGAATATCGCGAACGGAACCGCGAACGGATTCCTCTTCTACTGGAGCGAAGCGGAAGATATGAAAAAAGCCGTCGATTGGGCGTTGCATTGCTATCGCGATCGTAAGAAAGACTGGTACAATATGATGCGCGCGGCAATGTCGAGCGATCTTTCCTGGACGAACAGCGCGCGACAATATAAGGCGCTTTACGAGAAGCTCGTCGCGCGACGTTCCGACGAGAGATTTTAGGCTTGCGCACAATTCCACTACGACTCCGATCGAATGCCAGAATTTAAATACAAAGCGAAAACGCGTTCCGGAAAAGACGTTGTCGGCGTTATAACGGCGAACACGCGCAAAGACGCGCTCGATAGACTTTCCAGCCAGCGGCTCTATCCGATTTCCGTCGAAGACGCGCACAAAAACGACGTCGACGTCGGCAAGTGGTTTAAGAGCAAGCCGCCGGCGTCGGCGGTCGCGGCGTTTCTTACCCAACTCGGCGAACTTCTCGAGAACGGCGTGCCCGTCTTGACCGCGTTTCAAGCGCTCGGCAAGCAGACTCCGAACGCGGCGTTGCGCGAAGTCGTCGTCGACGTCGGAGACCAGATCGCCGACGGTCAGAGCGTCGACGAAGCGTTCGCCGCCCACGCAAAGGTCTTCGACGACCTGACGTTAAGCGTTATCAAAGCGGGTTCCGAAGGCGCGTTCCTCGAATCCGCGCTCAAGCGCACCGCCAAGTTCATGGAAGATCAAGCGGAAATTCGCGCGCGCATTACCGGCGCAATGATCTATCCGACGGTCTTGTGCGTCGTCGGTATAACGGTCGTTACGGTTCTGCTCGTCGCGTTTGTTCCTAAGTTTGAACCGATGTTCGAGTCGCTCGTCGAAAGCGGCAACGAGTTGCCGATCGCCACCGTATGGCTACTTGCGTTCCGCGATTTCTGCGGAAAATACGGTCTATATATTCTCGGCGGATTCGCGGCGATTATCGTATGGCTTCGCTTTCAGTTAGCGACGAAATCGGGTCGCCGCTTTCTCGACGCGTGGAAACTTAAGCTGCCGATTATCGGACCCGTCGCGCAAGGCGCCGCCGTGTCGAAGTTATGCCGCGTCTTAGGAACGCTCTTGCAGAACGGCGTGCCGATTCTGCGCGCTTTGGAAATTAGTTCGCGCTCGACCGGCAACGCGCTCTTACAAGACGCCGTGGAAAAATCCGTCGAAGCCGTCTCGGCCGGCGAACCGCTCTCGAAACCGTTGCAAGAGTGCAAACTTATTCCTCCGCAGGCGATGACAATGATCTCCATTGCGGAAGAGGCGAACACGCTCGAAAAGGTGCTCCTCAACCTCGCGGATTCGCTGGAAAATCAGCTCTCGAAGAAGATTGACGTCATGGTGCGACTCCTCGAGCCGCTCATGTTGCTTATGTTGGCGGGCGCGGTCTTCTACATTATTCTCGCGTTGCTCATGCCCGTCTTCCAACTTACCGACGCCGTTTAAACGGACTCTGATCGCGAGGACTTATGACGTCGACGAATAGCGAAGCGTATTTGAAGCCGGAAGTCGCGAAGACGATTAGTCGACTCGACTTAAAGGCTCAGTTTATCGTTAAAGGATTCATGCACGGACTCCACGCGAGTCCGTTGCAAGGCTTTTCCGCCGAGTTTAGCGAGAGAAGAAAATACGAGTACGGCGACGATCCCAAAGATATCGATTGGAGACTCTACGCGCGAACCGATAAGTACTACGTCAAAAAGTACGAGTCGGAGACGAATATGACCGGATGGCTCGTCGTCGACTCCAGCGCGTCGATGGGCGTGGAGCACGACGGGCAGGGAACAAAGTTTGACTACGCGATCTCGCTTTCCGCAGCGCTCTGCTACCTCATGATTCACCGCCAAGATCCAGTCGGACTCATCGCGTTCGACGAGAAGATACGGCGCTCGACTCCTCCGAAATCAAAACGCTCTCAATTTGGCCAAATTATCTCTACGCTCGCCAATTTGAAGCCGTCGGGTAAAACGGACGTCGCGGCGTCCCTTTGGCAACTCGCCGGAATGCTGAAACGCGCGTCTCTCGTGATTGTCTTTTCCGATCTTCTCGGGGATCCGGAAGAGACGTTGCGCGCGATTTATCGTTTACGGCACGCGGGACACGACGTCATTATCTTCCACATTCTCGACGTTGCGGAGGCGCGATTCGATTTTACGGGGGTCGTGGAACTCGAAGACCCGGAGACAGGCGAGCGGCTCGTGGTCGACGCGGACGCGGCGCGGGAAGATTACCTTCGCGAACTCGAATCGTTCCGAGGGCTTTTCCGACGCGAAGCGGCGAGCGCGAAATTTGACTTTGTGGAACTGGACGTCTCCACGCCCTTTGACAAAGCGCTCATGGAATACCTCACGGCGCGTTCGCAACGCCGTTAGATCGACTGCGTTAGAACGGCGGCGTTAACGCTTTGCGAGCGAGAAAGGAGCGAAGGAGAAGGGGAGCGCGAAGCGCGCCGAGTCGCGAGCGATTCGTTATCTCTTCGTCGGCGCGCTAGCGGAGTTCTTCGATTGAAAACGAACAGGTTTCGCCGGACGGGAACTCAACGGTAACGCGTTGCGCGAGGAGTTCCTGGGCGATCACGCGTCCGTTTCCGTGCGGAGTCGCGACGACGCGTCCGATCGCCGGCGTTTCGTTGCGCAACTCGTTGTACACTTCGTACTCGTACCGCAAACAGCATTTGAGTTTGCCGCAACGTCCGGAAATCTTCGTCGGATCGAGCGTCGCTTTCTGCAACTTGGTCATTTTCATCGTAACCGACTGCATTTCCGTCATGAACGCGTTGCAGCATACTTCGCGTCCGCAATCGCCGACGTCGGCGAGCAACTTCATTTCGTCGCGCGCGCCGATCTGCTTCATTTCAATTCGCGTCTGAAATTCCGCCGCGAGCGCTCTTACGAGTTCTCGAAAGTCGACGCGACCGTCCGCGACGTAATAGACGACGAGTTTTTCGCCGCCGAGGATCCGCTCGATTCTCACGAGCTTCATGACGATTTTCATGCGTTCGACAATTCGATCGCAACGTTCAAAATCGTCGCGTTCGAGACGCTTCATAGCGGCGGATTTGGCGAGATCGGCGCCGGAAGCGCGGCGCACAAAGACCGCGTCCGCGTCTTTATTCCGACTGGGAAGTTTGGCGATTCGATCGTCCGTCGCTTCGCATAGAATCGTCGCGAGTTCGAGTCCGCGCGACGTGCGTACGACGATCTCCACTCCGTGAAAGAACCCGTCGGCGTTCGCGTCTTCGACTTTAACGACGCTATGCGTTCTCATTGCGCCGTAACGTATGATGTATTTCTTCATTCTTTCGCAACTTCGCGCGACGTTCTTCATAACGCAACGCGGCGTCGCGCGAAAGCGCGCGGCGCCGCTACGACGTTAATAAGTTATGGCGCCGACGTTAGAAAATCTCGTCGATCGCGTCGTAACCGTTCTGGTAGCGCGGCTTGACGAGTTCCGCGACTCCCGGCGTCTTGAGTTGATCGAGGTTCGTCACTTTCAGATTCTTGGCGTCCCATTCGACCTTTTCGCCTTGTCCGTCCGCCGCCGTCCATATCGACAGGTTGCCCAGCAGAATCGTTTCCGTGAGCGGTCCGGCGTGATTCGGGAAGTTCGACCAGCAGATTTCCGGCTTGTTCTCCCAAATTGCGGTGAACCATTCGAACTTATGACGCGCGTCGCCGCCGCGTTTTTGATCGTCGATCGGCGCGATAACGAAGTCCGTTTGATCTTCCGGAATCCGATCGATCTTCGCGCCCCCTTCGCCTTTGAAAGAGCCGCCGAGACCGGCCCCCTTCGAACCGATCACGAAGCATCCGCCGCCGCCGTCGATATTGTCGAATCCGTATTTGCTCGTCAGACTCGCCGGAGGAACTTGCGACGAATCGTACCACACGAACTTGATCGGACCGCGCCAGTCGTTCGCCGGGAACTCGAACGTCGAGATCGAACTCTTCGGGAAAGAGTCAAAGTCGTGTCCGGAACTCGTGGCGATCACGCTCGTCGGATTGCGAAGGTCGACGCCTTTGAAGATCATATTGACGTTGTGGCACGCCATGTCGCCGAGCGCGCCCGTGCCGAAATCCCACCATCCGCGCCATTGGAAATCGTGATATACTCCCGGCCAGAATTCGCGTTTCGGCGCGACCCCGAGCCAGAGATCCCAATCGAGACGCTCCAACGCCGCCGCGATCTGCTTTTTCTTTTCTTCGATCAGGTCCTTTTGGACCTCCGCGTCGTCCTCTTCCGCCTTCGTTTGTTCGATGAAGCGCGCCATCGTCATGGTGCGACCTTTGTCCTGCGCCCAGATCGGGCGGTTCGTCCAGACGTGGACTTCGCTCACCTCGCCGATGACCCCGGCGCGATATTGCGCGGCGTCCTTACGGAGTCCGTCTTCAACGCTGCCCTGGTTCCCCATTTGCGTGCAGACTCCGGTCTTCTTCGCAAGTTCGCCGAGCCAACGCGCTTCGTAAATCGTGCGCGTGAGCGGCTTTTGCGTGTAGACGTGCTTGCCGAGCTTCATCGCCGTCGCCGTGATGATCGCGTGCATATGATCCGGCGTGCTCACCGTTACCGCGTCCACCTTGTCGCCAAGTTCCGCGAAAAGATCTCGATAATCCGTAAAGAGTTTCGCGTCCGGGAATTCCTTGCCTTTGCTCGCGAGCGTGTTCTTATCGACGTCGCAAAGCCCGACGACCTTGCCGTAGTAACCCGCCTGCGTTATGTCCCCGCCCCCCTTGCCGCCGACTCCGATACCGGCGACCGCGACGTCCTGCAATGCGGACGCGCGCGCCTGACGACGGAAATTGCCGGACGCCACGAGAAAACCTGCGCCCGCAACTGCGGACGTCTTAATAAAATCGCGTCGATTCGTTCTCATAATGAACACCTTTCTCCTACAAAGCGAAATTGCGCGCGGACTCGCGGCGCGCGCGTACCCTTTACATTGTGAAGATTCACGAAGAAAAAATCAAGAGCGCGACGACTTTTTCCCCTTTTTTTTCGACCCTGACTCCGCCGCCTGTTAAGAATAAGTCCGTTAAGAAGAGAATTGAAAGGAGAACAAAAAAGAGCGCCGAACGAAATCTCGTCGACGCTCTGACGGAGGTAAAACGGTCTCGTCAACCTCGCTGATTGCCTTGGGAAATATGGTATACAACGTAGTTTGTTTTATTTCTTCATTTTAAGGTGTGAATCGGACGGGAATATTACAAAGCGTGTCGCATAGGCGCTCTCCTGACCTGAGGTCGTTTAGTGAACCGCGCAAATCGCGCGTCGAGCGGTTAAGCGTTCCATCCTTGACTAAGGTCGCCGCGTGTTTCGCTCCCACGACTTTCGAGCGCGCTATAAGCGACCTTCCCCTTTTGGCGTAAGGGCGTTTCTTTTTTGCTTAACGATATGTTAGACGTCGTATGCGCGACAGAGTTTCGTTTCTTTTGGAAAATTTTTTCAGAGCTATCGCGGTCGATAGGGGCCGCCGTGTTCAGGCCGCATGGCGTCGCGAGGTAGGGCGGCGACGTGTTGCGGCGCGCGCGGCGCCGGCAGAACGCGCGCCGGTTGAACGTCGGCAATTCGTCCGGGTCGTGGAGGCGCGCCGACGCCGGGGCGCGGAAGATCGCGCGGCGCGGGACCAACCGCTCGCGGGTCGCGAGGCGGGAGAGCGCGGGGCGGAATGGGCGCGTGTCCGCGAGGCGGGACGGCGCGGGGCGGGACAGGCGCGAGTCCGCGCGGCGGTCGGAGTCCTTGAGGCGGCGCGAGGGGCGGCGCGACCACGACCGTCGGGCCTGCGATCGGAGGCGCCGGTTCAACGTTCTTGGCGGATCCAATATAGAGTCCGGCGCCGCCGTTTCCGATACCGACGCTAAACGTCGTATGACCTGCGTCGATATTGAAGCTGAATCCGTCGGCGTTCGCATGGCGTTGCGCGCCGAACATGACAATTCCGAAGGCGACGAGCGCGAGCGGAGCTATATTTTTGCAAAGAGCGATTTTTTTCATAACGATCTCCTTTCGCACGTTAAAAAACGTCGAAATCGATTATCTGAGAACCGGCGACCAAGAGGATGGATCGCGCGTGTTTTAGCGTTGAAGTGTTAAGACTTAAACTGTTGAAAAGTAACAGGTTATTAGTAATGTCGGGCGAACGAAACGACGATTGGGATGTTGGAAGCGTTTATCGTTCCGTTCGCCCGACAATTCTATGTATGTAAAACTTGCCGAGAAACAACAGAAAAAGATAAAGAAAAAATTTTTTTCTACCGAACGCCTAAGTTGGTTTGTTGAGAAATGGACGCGAAGAGGCTTCGCGCGCGAAAAAATCGCCGGAAAACGCAAGAGCCCGCCGCGTTCCTTCTGCGAACGCGGCGGGCTCCGGAAAAATCTGCGCCCCCGACGGTCGAAGCCTTCCAGGTCGTCGGCGGTTTCGTCGATTGCGCTCCTTGCCTATTTTCTCAGGAAAGGACGTTACGGTTTTTCGTTCAGCAAAGTCTCGACCGTCGCCTGATCGACGCGAAGGTAATCGGCAATGTCTTCAATTGCGACTCCCCTGGAAGCCATTCTGTTAGCCGCCGTTTGCCGCACTTGTTTGACCCCTTGTTCAAAGCCTTGCTTAAAGCCTTGCTTAAAGCCTTGCTCATATTTTTGAGCGAGCGCCTCTTCTCTTAGATAGGCAATGTAGTCGGCGAAGAGTTCTTTCATTTCGTGTCCTCCATGCGCAAACAGTGGCGACGACGCGGGCTATTCTGAATTCGCGATTTCACTCTGAAGGACGTTACGAATTTTGTTTCAGCAAGGTCTCGACCGTCGCCTGATCGACGCGAAGGAAATCGGCAATGTCTTCAATTGCGACGCCCCTGGAAGCCATTCTGAGAGCCGTCGCTTGCCGCTCTTGTTCGGCGCCTTGTTTAACGCCTTGTTCGACGCCTTGTTTAACGCCTTGTTCGACGCCTTGTTTAATGCCTTGTTTAATGCCTTGTT
>ONGM01000049.1 GCA_900317365.1 uncultured Planctomycetota bacterium | reverse complement strand
ATTCGGAACCTGCGACCCTTCAGAATAATGACGAGGCTGGCGACGATCTCGCGCTCGCTAACGAATCGGAAGCCATTGAGGCGGGCGCGATCGAATTCGACGCGAACGAAGTTGCTGACGAAGAAACGCCGGTGGTTGACGCGGATTCCGACGTCGACGAAACGGTCGAAGCCCTGACGTCCGTTGAGGCGGAAGGCGAGGCAGGTGAAATCGAGTTCGACGCGAACGAAGTTGCTGACGAAGAAACGCCGGTGGTTGACGCGGATTCTGACGTCGACGAAACGGTCGAAGCGCCGATCTCCGACGAGGCGGAAGGCGAGGCTGACGTCATCGAGTTCGACGCGAACGAAGTTGCGGACGAAGAAACGCCGGCGGTTGACGCCGATACCGACGTCGACGAATCGGTTGAAGCGCCGACCTCCGTTGAGGCGGAAGGCGAGGCTGACGTCATCGAGTTCGACGCGAACGAGGTTGCGGACGAAGAAACGCCGGCGGTTGACGCCGATACCGACGTCGACGAAACGGTCGAAGCGCCGATCTCGGTCGAGGCAGAAGGCGAGGCGGGCGAAATCGAATTCGACGCGAACGAGGTTGCGGACGAAGAAACGCCGGCGGTTGACGCGGATTCCGACGTCGACGAAACGGTCGAAGCTCTGACCTCCGCCGAGGCGGAAGGCGAGGCTGACGTCATCGAGTTCGACGCGAATGAAGTTATTGAAGAAGAAGTCGGCGCCGACGTTCAGGCGGGCGATTCTGAGGAAGAAATTGTATTCGATTCGAATGAAGTCGTTGAAGAAGGCGACGTCGAAGACGAGTCAGGCGAATTTGAAGCGGACGACGTTGACGTCGAGGGTGAAGCTGAGGAAATCGACGTCGAAACGGACGCCGAGGCGGAGAATGAGATTGAATTTGATTCCAATGAAATCGTTGAAGAAGAATCGGACGACGTAGAACTTGAAGAGAATCTTCTGACCGAAGAGACTGTCGTTACTGAGGAGACTTTTGAAGAAGAGACAACAGAGACCTCGATTATCGAAGAAGAATCGGAAATTGAATTTGATTCCAACGACGTTATTGAAGAAGACGTTGAAGAAAAGCTTTTTGAAAATGAAGAAGAGAATAACGACGAACTGATCGAATCGACGATCCTTCCTGACGATCTTTCCTCCGACCTTCCTGTCGATCTTCCTGCTGACGAAGCGACGGATGACGTAGACGTTGAACTCGAAAGAGAAATTTTATTTGATTCGAATGACGTCAATGATTATGAAGACGCGGCGATTGAATACGAAGAAGTCGAGAACGATGAAAGCGAAGGCGACGACGATCTGAACAAGGCGTCCGTTGACAATATTTATTCCGACGCGATCGATTCCGACGCAATTGAATTTGAAGAAAACGCGAACCAAGAAGGCGAAGAACAAGAACAAAACATCGAAGCCAAATCTGAAGCCGGTATTGAAACTGAGTCCGAAACGAACGCCAATGAAAACGATAGTATTGAGGAGAACAACGCTGAACTAGAAGAATCTGTTGCCAATATCAGTTGCGCCGTCCTGTACGATTCCAACGTCCAACAATCCCAAGCCAAATCCCAAGAGAACGCGAACGACAATAGCTCCGAGAATCAAAACGCTTCCGAGTCCGAAGAGAATAATAACGAAGAATCCGTCGACGTCGCGCTTGAAGCGGCGAAACAAGTTCTTTATGATTCCAATAACAACTCCGTCGAGTCGACCGACGCCAACGCGAACGCAGCGCTGAACCCCGAATCGAAAGCGTCGGATGAAAACGTCGAAATGGAAATAGACGCCATGGAGGAAGCTGGCGTCGAAATGGAAACCGAGGACGATTTGGACGCCGAGAGCGCCGACGCCTCGAACGGCGTGATTAAGAGCGTCTCCTACGTCGTCTTTACCGACGAAGGGGTTGCCAGGAGCGCGCAAGCCCAGAGTTGGAACGGCGAATATCAAGGCAGGGAACCTGCGACTTTTTCAAATACCAACGGGAACGAAGCCAGGGTAACAATTGTTCCTGTTGAAATCGCCCCGAAAAAGGAAAACGACGCCGCGTCGACAACGTTGTGGGAGACCGACGTCGGTTGGACGGAGCCTGAGGTTCGCAACGAACTGGAAGACGAGTTCTGGATCGTTCAGCCGTCCGGAGGGTCGAGAATCTGTTGGCGCTGGACGAACGGAACGTGGCTCAGGACGTCTGAGTCGGAGTTCTTTCAGACCGACGATCCTGAGCGCGCGACGATCTTTTGGGCGCACGGATATAAGACGAATATGACTTCCGCAACGAACGGCGGGTACGCGCTCAAGATGCTGGTCGACAGTTGGCGCAGATCATACGGAGTCGATCGCAAGGCGCGCGTTGTCGTGTGGAAATGGGCGTCGGAGCAGACAGGCGCGCGAATCGCCGTCGACGCTCATGAAAAGAAAGAGCTCGCCTTCTACTACGGCGCCGAGCTTGGTAAATTCGCCGGGCGACTGAACCCGATGGACGACGTCGCTTTTATCGGTTTTAGTTTTGGAGCCCGAGTCGTCGGGTCGGCTCTTCAAACGATGGCGACGACGAACTGCAATTACCTCAAACCGGCAAAGGACGCGACCGGTTTTGCGAAGTCCGGACAAGACGCGACGGAAACGACCGTCAGTCAACGGACGCACGGTCGGATAACCCTTACCCTAGTGAGCGCCGCGTGCGACTGGAATTCTTTTTACAATAATGGAGAATTTGGTCGAGGAGCGCAATTGCCCTCCGTCGTTATTTCCCTGTACAATCCTTACGACGAAGCGTTGAAGTTGTACCCGTTAATCTCGAACGGGGCGTCCGCTTTGGGAGTCGCCCCAATGTCGAGTCAGAGCTTTAGCGGAACGAATCGGAATGTTCATAATATTGATATGAGCGGCGCGCTTCACAAGCGCCATTCCTTTGAACAGGCGTTGCGAGCGGCTCCTGTCTCGCAAATGATTCAGAACGTTTTATAAGATTAAGGACGTCGATTCGGCGTCCTTTTTTTTGTCGGGTTTCACGTGAAACGACGACAAAAGACTCGCCTGTATATTAAGTTACGTCGCCTTCGTCGGCGCTTGTGAGCGTCTATTATCGATCGAAATAAAGTAGCCCGAACGCCTCTCGTATCGACGGGACGTTCGGGCTATTCCTTTTTTTAATCGCCATTACATGAGCTGCGTAATCGTTGCAAAGAGGATGGCGAAGCTACCGAAATTGAGCGCGACGTGCATCCCGACGACCGTTGGAAAACTCCGCGTATGGAAGTAAGCGAAACCTTCCGCCAGCGCAAAGATGAAGATCGGTATCGGAGCGACAATCACGTCGGGGAATATGGACTGAGCTAAAAGGTTCACGACGAGAATGATTGGCGATATATAGATCGTTAAGCAGAACCCGCGCCAGAATTGCGATAGAATCTCCGGAAGACTAGGCGGAATCGAAGGAACGTCGCGACCTATCCGGTTAAATCCAAAATGTTTTCCTTGCGCCCCGGAAGATTTAAGAACGAGAACCCCTACAATGAGCGTAATGACCCCGGCGATGATTTGCCGAATCGTAGCGCTAACGAGCGGGTCTAAGGGGACAGGTTGGTCGCTAGCGGCTTCCGGCGTCCCGACGTGAAGGCTGGCGAAGATCAACGCTTGGAAGACGAGAATGAAGGCGAGTCTTTTCTTCGCTTCCTTTTTCTGTAGCGCCTCATTCTCAACCAGTTCCGGCATTCGACTCATCGGAAACCAGATCTGTTTTTCGAGATAACCCTGAAGCGTTACCCGAAAGACGAACTCTTCGACGATCGGCGCGACGACGACGACCGCGATAAAGAAGACGATTGTAATGAAGGGAAAATATTTCGTTTTACTTGCGCGGACGAGCATTCGCGCCAACGGGTGTAACTTCGAAATATCTTCTTCCGATACGACGACGTCGCCAAGATTGTCGTCCTTTGGAGATTCCGACGAGATTTTGTATTCGTCGACCGTTTCGTATTCTACGTTAGGGGAGAGATCAAATTTGTCAACGATCTCCGTTTGCGCCAGTTGCGTGCCTTGAGCATTTTCTGCGTGAGGCGATTGATTGGCTTCGCGCGGCGCTGACGCCTCGTCGGCGACTTTTTCACCCTCCGTCGAATTCGTTCGCCCCTCGCGAGGAGGCTCGTCTTTGGCGCCGCCCTTCGCGTCGTTTGAAATTATGGCGTCGTCGCTCGTCGGCGCCGTTTCTCCGAATTGAAGGCCACCTTCGGAATCCTTTGATAGACTCTCCCGTCGAGGTAAGGAAGGAGAAGACTGTTCGTCGTCGTTGACGATAGGAGTTGAGGCTCTTTTGGGAACGGCGACTGAATCGTTGTGGGCAGCCGCGTCGGACGTCGCGACGCCGCCTAGCGCCTCGCCTGTCTCGTCGACAGACGAATCTCCTTCCTCGGCGTTCTTCGCCTCGTCCCCTGGGTTGTTTTCAGAGGGGACAGGCTCGTTAGAATCGTCGTTTTCTATAGCGGGGGCGTCGTTGTTGGCGGCGTCGGTATTGCTTTCGATCGAGGAACTTTGCTGAATTTCCCGATCAATTTTCGGGACATACTTCGCGACATATTGATTATAGACCCATTGCGCGCTCAACGGGCCAACAATGAGAAAGAGAGCGAAGACGGCGCAGACGTGTCCGAACCCGAAAGGCGCCTCGGCGCGTCTCGGACGGATAGATCGTTCGGTAAAAATGCCTATCGCGAAGCGTATCGAAAGAATAGCTAACGCTATCGTAAAAATATAAAAGGTAAAAACGAGCATGCTTGACGCGCGATTCTTTGGACGGTAGCGCTAACGTACGTGTGAACGATTTACGAGGCGGATTGATTTTGGTCTTTGCGCGACATATTGATCGCGGCGCGAATATAGACCCAACCGGAGTAGAGCGTCAAATAGACGACGACGTACAGGCACGCGAGGAAACCGACGCGCAACCACATCGGGACGTCGATTCCGCGTTCTTGGTAAATCAGAATGAGAAACGCCATCGGGACGTCAATGCATTGCAACGTCGTCTTCCATTTCCCGACCCATTTCGCCGAGAAATCACCGCCGCTTGATTCCACCATCGAACGCAACATCGTGATGAATAATTCGCGAAGAATAATTGCGACGACCATCCACGTCGCCAGCCCGAGATAGACGCTGCAATTCGTGAAGGTCAAAACCTTGTGCAGTTCGGGGACGGAAACGAGGTAGATCAACGTTCCGCAAACGAGCGCCTTGTCCGCGAACGGATCCATAATGCGTCCGAATTGCGTTTTCTGATCGTATTTTCGCGCCCACCAGCCGTCGGCGAAATCGGTGAGCGCCGCGACGATGAAGAGTGCCATGCACGTTATATATAATTTAAACGGGAAGATCGCAAAGAGGACGATGGAAAGTACGATGCGCGAAATCGTTAGAATATTCGGAACGTTAAAGAGCTTCTTAACTTGATTGTTCACCATGGCGTCACCTCATATTGCGCGATTTTGGCGCGTGAGCGGGTCATACCCTGCGATGATTTTGATTTCTGTCGATTGTTAAAACCGGTCGACGTTTGACAGTTTTGCGAGCGCTTTGACGAGCGCTTGAGTTCCGAAGCGCGACCCGCCTTGCGCCATGAGCGCGAGGTAAAGTTGCGACGCGAGCGCGACGCCGGGAAGCGCTAGGTTCAGACGTTTGGCGTCGTCGAGCGCGAGACCAAGATCTTTGACGAAGTGTTCCACGTAAAACCCAGGCGCGTAATCGCCTCGAAGAATACGCGGCGCGAGGTTCGATAGGCTCCAACTTCCCGCCGCCCCGGACGAGACCGATTTGAGCGTTTCCTCCAAGTCGAGACCCGCCTTATACGCGTAAAGCAACGCTTCGCAGACGCCGATCATGTTCCCTGCGATGAGAATTTGGTTCGTGATCTTCGCGCGCTGACCGGCCCCTGCCGCACCGTGATAGCGGACGTTCGTTCCAAACGTCGACAAGAGTTCCGCGACGCGGTCGAAGTCGTTGCGGTCGCCGCCGACCATGATCGAGAGCGTTCCATTCCGCGCTCCGACGTCCCCTCCGGAGACCGGCGCGTCGAGCGTCGCGATTCCGCGCTTTTGACCTTCGTGAAAAATCTCGTTCGCAAGTTCCGGCGAACTCGTCGTCATATCGATATACGTCGCCGGATAGGCGCGCGCTTCTCGCCCTTTAAAGCCTTCAAAAACCCCGGCGTCCCCGAAGACGATTTCACGAACGTCGCGTGGATAACCGACCGTTGAAAACACGACGTCCGCTTGCAACGCGACTTCTTTTGCGGATTCCGCCCAAATGGCGCCGGACGTTAAGAGATTGTCGGCTTTAGACTTTGTGCGCGTCGTTACGATGAGACGGTATCCTGCGGCGAGCGCGCGCGACGCGCATGACCCGCCAATGACGCCGGTTCCTATCCATCCAAGTATAGGTTTATCCATCTTCTTTAATTTCTCCCGTCGCCTGGTCCTTTGATTCGGAACGCCTTCGCGTTGAAAATCTTATTTCATTGTTCAGATATGTCGTTCGGCGTCAAGTTTTTTCCAGAGATTCGGCCGCTTTTTTTACCTTTTTTCTTCTTTTCTTTCGTCAAAAGAATTTTGGTCTTTTTTCAAAAAGGGCGCTTGCGCGTTTGCAATCTCGGTGTATACTTTGTCCATCATTAACACGCTTGCGGGCGTGGCGGAATTGGCAGACGCGTTAGGTTGAGGGCCTAATGGGAGTTAATCCCGTGGAGGTTCGAGTCCTCTCGCCCGCACTTGTGAGAAACCGAGTTCCTTTTCGAACTCGGTTTTTTTTTGCTTTGATTTCTTCACTGTTTTTTACGCCTAGTTTCGTAGCCGACATACTCCTGGTATTTTCATTGTAATTTCATTTGACTTCATTTTGACGACCTTCGTTTCTTTGAGCCGAAGTCGAGCCGAAGTCGTTAAGTCGTTGACGTCTTTTACGTTTTTTCATTTTCGTTTACAAAAAAAGACGCCTCCGTCGCGTGGACGAAGGCGTCTTTCGAGCTTAGACTCGGTTCGCGAAATTACGCGATTTCGTCGAGTTTGACCCAGCGTTTTTCCGTCCAGGATTTACGGACGGCTTCGATCGTTCTTTCGACGTTGAGCGCGTCTTCGAAGGTCGCGATCGGGGCGACTTCCGGTTGACCGGCGATCTTGAGCATGTTTTCGTAGCATCCGTTGACGAGGAGGTCGCGGTATCCGAACATGTGCCCGTCGGCGAAGGAGGCGTAGGCGAAACCGCCGCGATTGGCGAGGACGCGCGCCCAGCCGCGTTCCGGTTTCGAAGCGTCGTAGATTTCGAGATAGTTCATATCGTCGTAATTCCAACGAATCGCGCCGCGTTCGAAGTAGTATTCATAGCCGTGCGTGTTCTCGGTGCCCCAAGCGTTTCGCGTGCATTCGAGGGATCCGACGGCGCCGCCGGGGAGGCTGTACATAATGCGCGTGTAATCGTCAGTGTCGCACTTCGCCATGCCTTCGGGGTTCTTCCAGGATTCGCGCGCGTCGGCCCAGACTTCTTCGAGGTTCTTCGCCTTCTTATTGTAACGGCCTTCGAGGTCGGAACCGAGGGTGGCGGGCTTATTGCGGTATGGAATGTGAACGCCTTGCATAGCGCAGAGTTCGATCGGTCGCATTCCGGTGGTGTAATAGAGCATATCGAGGGCGTGGGAGCCGAGGTCGCCGAGGGTGCCGCCGGCGGCGCCGAAGCGCCAGCTGTATTCGGTGTCGGGGCCGCCCCAAGATTGATTGTAGAAGTTGCGCGCTTCGAGGAGCTTACCGAAGACGCCGTCTTTGATCAGTTTGCGCGCGTAGACGTTGGCTGGAACGCGACGATAGATGAAGTTGACGGAGTTGAGGAGTTCCGGCTTCGCTTTCGCGGCGTCGACCATTTTGTGAGCTTCTTCGACGGTAACGGAGAGCGGCTTTTCGCAGAAGACGTGTTTGCCGGCGGCGAGCGCTTTGAGAACGGCGTCGCAGTGCATGGCGTTCGGCAGGCAGACGTCGACGTATTCCGTCTTCGGATTCGAGATGGCGGCGTCAAGGTCTTTCGTCGCTTCCCAACCGGTCGCGGTCGCGCCCTCGGCTTCTTTGTCCGTGTACGTGTACGCTTGGTACAGAACCGGTTTGATCGGCGTGTTGCCATAGTAACGCAGAACCGCTTCGTAAGCGACGGCGCGCGCGGTGCCCATCATACCATAACCGAGAATTGTTACCGGCATTTCTCTCATTGTAAGATCTCCTATATTGTGCGGTTCGTTGCGAACTCGCGAGCGTCGACGCGGCGCGATACCCTAAGCGAAGCGCCGCGTTATTTTTTCTACGCCGCGACGACCTGCGCCGCGACTCCTAGCTACCGTATTGTATTCAAGAGATTTTTCTAAATCAAGACCTGACGCCTTTCTTTTTTATTTTTCTCAACGCGCGCCCCTTCTTTACGCGGAATATTTACCCGCATTTCGCAACTGCCTTCCGCCTATCCGCCTTCGCGACGCCTTCTAATTTCGATCGCCGGCGATCATAGAGTCATCCCACGCGTCGTCAATACGCTTAATAAATAAGGTCGCCTCGCGCTCAATCTGCGAGACGACCTTTTTAATTGTCGGCGGTCGAGGTTTCGTCGGGTGGGGGAGGCGGGCTACTTCTTTGCGCCGTAGCGATCAATATATTTCTTCCAACGTCGCGCGATCGTTTCCGTCATTTCCGGCGAAAGCTCGAATTGATTCTTTTTGTATTTCTTCTGCGTTTCCGCAAAGGCTTCGAACTTCGCGCGATTTTCCGAAAAGCCGTCGATCTTGAGTTGCGCGTAAATCTTTTCGAGGGTCGCAACCGGATTGGCGACGAGTTCGTCGTAGGAAATTTCGCAATAGGCGTCGTCGTTGAGAAGTTCAATATCTTCAAAGAAGGCGTCGTACATCTTCTCGAAATCGGAGAGGACTTTTTCTTCGAGCGCCGGCCCGCCTTTCGGAACTTGGAGTCCGTGCGTGCCGGAGAGTTTCATCCAGAGATTGACCGTCGACGGAAAGAGCGTGAAGGGATCGCGCGATATATGGACGAACTTTGCGTTCGGAAAACGTTCGAGAATCGTCTTAACGCGCGCGGTGTGCGGGGGCGATTTCAGTAGAACGACGCGATCTTTCGCGACCGTTTGCGTCTTCACGACGTATTCGAGCGCGTCGAGCCATCGCTTGCGATCGGCGTCGGAGACTTCTCGCAACGTCAAATATTCCGGATCGATCGGCGCGCCGTTCGGAAATGCGACGTTGCGATACGGCGAATTGACGCCGAGCGCGCAGATTGCGAACTCGTCTTCCTGAGGACGGTCGAGGCCTGCCGCCATATTGTCCATCGGACGCTTTTTCGGCATGAGGTAATTGAGCCACGGACGAATGATTTTTTCCGAGACGAGGAAGTGGGTCGGCGCGAAGCATTCGTACGTGTTCGGGCTGGCGAACTGATCGTCGCGCATGAAGTATTCGTGGAGTAGCGTCGTCCCGCTCCGCCAATGGCCGACGATAAAGATCGGCGCTCGTTTGATCGTCGTTCGGCGAATTTTTCCGCCGTAGAAGACGCGTTGGAAGAACGCGAGAGCGCTGTTTAGCAACGTGAGCGCCGAGACCGTTAAGAACATCGGAATGCGACTCGGCGAGACCATGCGACGCGCGGCGCAGAGCATTTTGAGCCACGCGCAGATCGTCATGCCGTCCCAAAATCGCGGGTTCCAAAATTTGTCGGGACTTCCGCCGCTTTTGACGCGCACGACTCCGGACTTAGGTTGTTGATCTTGCTGTTTGGAGGCGTCGCTTTCGGCGTGATCGTTTGACGTCATAGATTAAGCGTCCGATGGTGGAATGAATGGAGTCGGCGTGCGCCGATTGGAGGAAAGACTAGGGGAGCGGACTAGTCGTCGATATGAATTCCGGAGTCGTCGATGACGTAGGGAATGATTTCGTCGCTACACGCGCTTCCGCGATGTTTGAAGACGTACATTGCGCGTCGGAACTTCAGACCGTCGCGAATTTTGCCGAGGTAGATCACCGTATTCGCCTGCGCGAAGTAGTCCCCTTCTTCGAGCGGCTTATCGATGAGCGTTTCAAGGGACGTCTCGCGCGACGTGTACGATAGAATCGCGCCGACGCTCGACGAATCGTAGCTATGCGCCGCGATCTGATCTTCGTACCGACGATAATTCTGACGGAAGAGATCGCGCGCAACCCACGACGATTCCTTTTTAAGAATCTGCTGGTCGACGTATTCCATGAGCTCGAATTGGATCGAGTCCCCTTGACGTTCAACCGGTTCCACGCCGTCGATGACGACGCGGCGCGCGCCTTGCGCGAAAGCGCCGTAAAGATACGCGATCGTCGCGTCGAGGCGACGCGTTAAGTCGATCTTCCAATCGCGCCATTGATCTTCGTCGAGGTCGCGCCTCGTGACTCGGCGACCGTTGTACGGAAACGCCTGCAAGTAGTCGCCGCCAATTTCCTCATGCGCGTTGAGTTTGCGGAAAAATTCGTCGGGATCAAAGGTCGCGTTCGGATCGTGCTCGCGGATCGTCCAGTTGAAGATCGATTGCGCGTACTGCGCGTGATTCTGCGAGTCGCCGCGCGCCGTCAAATCGAGAATAACGCCCCGGTGGCCTTCCGTCGCGAGTCCGGCGTTGAGAAAATGCAACGCGAATTGAGTTTTTCCAACCCCTGACGCTCCGACGATCGCCGTCGTCGTTCCTGGGAGCAGACCTCCGCCTAGGTATTTGTCTAGACCGGGAATTCCGGAACTGATGCGTTCTTGCGACATGAATTTCTCCTTTATTACTGTCGCGCGCGAATTTTGTAAGACGTCGCTCTATTTTAATGATAAATCGAGTTTCGTCTAGACGCGCCGACCATGCGACTCATACGGAACGCTCTTTATTCTACGACCGTTCAGATTTGTTTCCTTGGTTTCACCGTTGCAACCTGCGTTTTTAGCGCTTGATAATTCTCTTTTTTTTCGTTATGGTCAGTTTCGTTACGACGTCGACTGCGCGATCGCCGATTTTTACCGCAGTCGCCGACGTGTGTCATGCGCTAGCTCGACGCGTCGCGAAGTCATGTGTATATAAAGAGGCGAGAACGTGCATTCTAAACCAGACTCGGATCGATCGCGCCGACGCGCGAACGCTTGTAAACGCGTTGCGACGACTCTCTTCTGCGTCGCGCTCACGGCGGTTTCATTTGCCGTCGGATGCAAGTCGTTAAATGAAGATCCGCGAAACGAGCGATTTTGGTTTCCGACTTTGGAACCGCCGTCGCAGCAAGAGCGCGAAGCGCGATCACGGACTTTCGTCGACGGCGGCGATCCGTACGTTGACGCCCAAGTCGGTCCGCGATCCTTAGACACCCGACCGCGAGGATGGGATATTTCCCGATCCCGCACCGCCGCGTGTTTGAACGTCGCTCCCGATATTAATGAGGACGACTAATTCGGACGACGATTTCACTGACGCTTGAAGTATGAAAGTCGACGCGTTTTTTGCGTCGGCTTTTTTTTATTTCTTGACAACTTTTCTCTTAGAACACGACTAGGCGTTTGCTTTTTTCTCCTTTTTCATGTAAAATAACGCGCGCCCCAACGCGAAAAGAAAAAAAAGACCTTTCCTCACGCTACGGAAAATGGTATAATCAGATTGGATCCGACCGCGCGTTTGCCGTATGCGTCGGAGCGAGAGCGACGTAAGTTAATAGTGTTTAACGCTGAACTTTCGCAACCCCCCTCGAAGAACACATGATTGGTGAAGGAGACGTGCGTTATGAAACGCGTCGATAGTATATCCTCTCGTAAACGCGGTTTTACGCTTTTGGAACTGTTGATCGTTCTTGCGATCTTGATTGTTGTTATCGGTATGCTTGGAACGACCGTTTGGGGACAATATCGCAAAGCGTTGATCCGCGCCGCCACAATCCAAGTGACGAGCAAATTGCACGACGCCCTCGAATTATTCTTCCAAGACCACCAACGGTATCCGACTGCGGCGGAAGGACTCTATATCCTCGCCGATAAAGATAACCCCGACCCGCAAGGTTCCTTGCAACGTCAAAACGATTCGATTCAAAAAGCTCTGCAAGCCGCCGGCGCCAACATGATGAATCAGCAAGGCGGCATGAACGGCATGAATAATATGAACGGCAACATGCAAGGCGGCATGGGCGGCGACATGACGGGCATGGGCGGCATGAACGGCAACATGCAAGGCGGCATGGGCGGCGATATGTCCGGTATGAACGGCATGAACGGCAACATGCAAGGCGGCATGGGCGGCGATATGTCCGGTATGAACGGCATGACCGGCGATATGACGGGCATGAATGGTAATATGAACAATCAGAACAACGCCAACATGACCGGCAATCAGCAGGTCTACCGTCGTCCCAAGATCACGGAGCCGTACGTCAAAGAAAACGACCTCAAAGACCCGTGGAACCAACCTTACCGTTACGAATGGCCGACGACGAAAGGGGACGGAAAGTCTCCTGCGATTTGGTCTTGCGGACCCGACAAAGAGGACAACAACGGGGAAGGGGACGACGTCATTAGCTGGGATCCCGAAGATACTTCGGGCGTCATGCGCTATCAAAACACGTCCGGAAACGCGTCGTATAATAGCAACATGAACAACGGCGGATACGGCGGCGACATGAACAATATGAACAACATGAACAACGGCGGATTCGGCGGCGACATGAATACCGGCGGCTTTGGCGGCACGAACGCCAACGGGTACGGCGGGGACATGAACAATATGAACAATATGAATAATATAAACAACATGAACAATATGAACACCGGCGGATTCGGCGGCGGCGCAGGAGGCGGATTTGGCGGCGCCGGTGGCGGTAACGGCGGATTCGGCGGCGGATTCTAACCGCGCAGCAAGCGTAGCTCTTTGCGATCGCGGTCTCGACGCTTCTACGCGGGACGCGATCGCGAAGTTGGCGACAATTCATAGTGGAACGCCGCGCGCGTTTCGCGTTACGCGTTCGACGCGTCCGTTTGGTTGCGGACGCGCCGTTTTTTCGTTATAGGTTTCGGTTTGCCCAATGAAGCGACAAGCGTTTACTCTCCTTGAACTTTTGCTTGTCCTGGCGCTGATTACGGTGATTTCCGCCCTCGGAGTCGCTAGTTTTCAGCGACAGTACGCGCGCGCCTCCTTTAAAAACGGCGTCGTAGGAGTTCAGGACGATTTGAATCTTGCCCGCGTTCTCGCCATGCGCTCTGCGGAAGCGTATTTCTTCAGATACGCGCCCGGCACCGGAATCTACGAAATCGCCCCGTTGCGCACTCTTCAAGAGACAATCTATCGCGCTCATGGCGAAGCGGAAAACGAAGAACTCGCCGATCCTGCGCTCGGCGGTTCCCTCGCGACCTCCAGTCGCGACCCAAACGCCGGTTCCTTCGAATCGCGCGCTTTCTACGACGATCTCTTTTCACCTCAAAATATCATCGCCGACCTTCGAGAAGCGGGCAAGCTCCAGGAAGCGGACGCGCGACTCGGATCGACCCCTGTCGACGCCGTCGGCGGGCTCGGCGGCTCGCTCGCCTCAACGAACGCCGCTCTCGGGGCGCCCCAGTCGAGCGATCCCTTTTCGCTCGGCGTTTCCGACGCCTACGGGCAAGGCGCCGAATTCTCCCTCGATCAGAAAATTCTCGCAGGACTCGCGACCGCGCGCGAAATCTCCGTGCGCGAAATGAACGTCTTCGAGCGCATGATCGGCAAACAGGAGAACGTGCTCGCCCTACGCGTCAACGCGCACGGACTCGTCGTGCGAAAAGAGGCGCGCGGCGGCGCGATCTTTACCTACGAAAGAATCTCAGAATCGACCCCTTCAAATCTCAAGACGGAACGCCCTAAGGCGGCCGAGGCGACGGCGACGTCCGACGCGGCGGATCCGAATGAGGAGCTGCTCGGCGCCGGGCTAGGCGGCTCGCTCTCCGCGCCTCCCTCGAGCTCGACTCTATCCGGCGTCGATCCGGACGAGTCGAACCCGACCCCGGGATTCGACGACCCCTTCGCCGCCGACGTTGAAGGCGAATCCTTCAGTATTTGGTCGGAACCGATCGTCTTTTTCCCCAACGGGCGAACGATGGGCGCCGTCGTCGGGCTGGCGAACGTCGGGAGATACGAATATTATTCCGAGATCGCGGTTCGTAGTATGACAGGCTACGCCCGCGTTACCGGCATATCGGCGGCGCCTCCGGGAACCGACGTCGGGCGCACCGTTCTCACGCAAGAGCAGATTCAACGACTTCAGAACCCGAGCGAATACGCGACGGCGGTTTCCGGACAAACGACCGATCCGGTCGGCGCCGGGCTAGGAGGCGGGCTAGGAGGCGGGCTAGGCTCCGACCCCACGAGCGCAGGCGCTGGACTCGCCGGAACGGACGCTGTCGGCGCGTCCCCTGACCTCGGCGCGGATTCTCTCAACGGCGGTTTTAATAATCTAGGCGGCTTAGATAGCCTAGGCGGGCTTGGCGCCGATTTAGGCGCCGGGCTAGGCGGGCAAGGCGCGTCGGGGTTCGCGCCGCGTTACGGTTCGAGCGAAGGTCGCTCCGGGTACCGTTTTAACGCGGGAACGACCGCGCCTAACCCCGCCTCAAACGCGAACGCCGGGCTAGGCGTTGGACTAGGCGGCGGAGGCGGAACGTCGCCAGTCGCAGAGGACGTCGGTTCGACAAATCTCGGCGCCGGGCTGGGCGTTGGAGGCGGAACGACGCCGAGCGCTGGAGGCGTCGGTTCGACGAATCTCGGCGCCGGGCTAGGCGGCGGAGGCGGATCCTCACCTTTCGACGCGTTGGGCGATCTCGGCGGTCTGAACGGTCAAAATAGTTTGAACGGCGGCGGGATCGGTCAAGCCGTCGAAGGTCAAAATGAAGACGAACGTTCCGACGAAGGCGGGAACGCGCGGAATCGCGGAGGCGCCGGACGATGAAACGCAATGGGTTCACGCTTATGGAAATTCTCGTCGTCCTCGCTATTCTCGGCATGGGACTGGCGCTGATAACGTCCATGACGACGCATTCGGCGCGCTATTCCGAGCGCGTGGAAGAGGAGACGAACGTTCAGTTGGCGTGTGAAAACATGATGAACTCGATTCTAGCCGGGAACACGGTCGCGTTAATCGGGGTCGAAATACCGATTCCGGACGCGCCGCGTTGGTCCGCGAAGGTCGAGGCGCTCGACGGGCCGATCGAAAAGGTCGTCGCGATACGAATTACCGCGCAGCGCTACGAAACGTTCCAGACGCTTTCCCCGGATAATCCCGAACTCATGACCGTTTCGCGGATTCCGGAAACCGGGCGAACGATCGTCGTTAAGGAGTGGGCGTTGCGATCGAGCGTGCGAACGCGCGTCGTCACGGTGAACGCTCAGGGCGAGTCTCAGGCGGTCGACGGGACAGGGGACACGCTTTCGGAGGATCTCGCGCGTTCGACGGGGGACGCGGGCGGGCTTGGCTTGTCGGACGGTTTTACCGCGCCGCTTGCGCCGGAGAACGCGCCGTCGCCATTCGACGTATTTGAAGACGCGACCGGTCTTGGAACGGCGCCGAGCGGCGGCTTAGGCGCCGGGCTAGGAGGCGGATTATGAGACGTGAGTATAAGTTTCGCGGCGGTTTTACGCTCTTAGAAATTCTGCTCGTATTCGGATTAACCGCCGTGATTTTGGCGGGACTTAGTTCGATGATTCAACTATTTTCCCGTCATTACGCAACCAACGAGCGTCGGGTAGGGCGCGCGCAACTTGCGCGTTCGATTTCGCAGACGCTTTCGGAGGATCTCGGTTCCGCAGTTCAGGATCCGATTCAAAACGTGGTCGACGATCCGACGCGCGACTACGTTCGGCATTTTGGACTTCGCGGCGATTCTCGTTCCCTTCAAATCGACGTCGTTCAGCCGAATCCCTTTGCGCTCGTCGCGGACGCCGAAGAGAACCGGCGCGTCGCAGGGGGCGCCGACAAAACGGTCGGTCGTCCGCAGGCTCCTGAGCTTAAGACGGTCTTTTACGAGTTCGTGCCGATTAACGAACCGATTCAGCGTTTCGAGACGTCCTCTTCGACAGCGAATACGACCGGGGACGGAACGGAATCGGGGCTTTCCGGATCGCTTTCGTCGTCGCCGACCGCTTCTTTGCTCGAATCGGAGATGCCGACGGACTTTTGGGACGGATTGACGCCTTTAAAACGCAAATACGGACTCTCGCGTCGCGAACTCGATTACGAGACGCCGGAGGAGGAAGACGAGTCGGAAACGAGCGAGACGGATCTCTTCGATCCTGCGTCAGGCGAGGCGGGGCTGGCAGGCTCTTTAACGCAGCCGCCGAGTTTGGAAAATTCGACGTTGGCGAGCGGCGCAGGCGACGCGCAATCAGAAGAAAAAATCGACGAGGACGACCTCAATTCTCCCCTCACCGCCGCTCAGGTCGCGATGGAT
>ONGM01000144.1 GCA_900317365.1 uncultured Planctomycetota bacterium | reverse complement strand
GTCGATTTTCCCGACGCCTCCGGCGCGCTCCTCGACGCGCCTGTCGCAAACCAAGTCGAATCGACTGTAAACGCGGCGGTAAACGCGGATTACCCCGCGCCTGCGATCGACGCCAATCAAAACCCCGGCGCCGCGCCCGCCTCGCCCGAACTCGGGACGCTCGAATTCGCCCCTGCCATTCAAGAGGAAACCGCCCCGATCGCCGCAAGCGCGCCTGCGACTGCGCCTGTTGTTTCCCCGGCGCCTGTCGTCGCGCCGGCGCCTGCTGTTTCCCCGACGCCTGTCGTTGCGCCTGCGCCGGCGCCTGCGGTCGCGCCGAGCGTCGACGTGCCGCTTGTCGCCTCGCGCCCGAGTGAAACGCCGATCGTAGGCCAAAACGCCTCAAATCAAATTTACGCCGGCGACCTCCTCGCGCCCGAAACCGAAATCGACTCCACCGTAATCGGCGGCGCCGACGAGCCGTATCGAGAGTCCTTCCGCGCGACTCCCAAAAAGGAATATACGACCCAAACGTATCTCGAAAAGAACCTGCTGAACCCGGAACCGAAGTCGACTCAAACGGTCGACGAAGCGCAGTTGTCCGAAGAAGACAAAAAGAATCTCGTCATTGAAGACGTGCGCATCTCCGGTCTGGAAATGACGACTCAGCAGTTCAATAAAATCGTCCGAACGCGTATCGGCGCCAAGTTCAACCAACAGCGTCTCGAAGAAGACAAAAGAGCTCTGCTCCAAACGAAGCAGTTCATCGACGTCGACGTCTCCACCTCGTATTCTCCGGACAATCCCGGCAAGGTCGTCGTCAATTTCGACTTGACTCCCCGTCGCATGATGCGGTACGTCAAGGTCGTAGGGAACCAACTCATTTCAAAGCACGATATTCTCGAAGAGCTCGGAATGCACCCCGGCGAGTCGAGAATGGACCCCTACGAAGTCGAAAACGGACGCATTCGCATTATTGAGTTCTACAAAAGCAAGGAATACGCGGAACCGTACGTTGAAATCCTGAAAGGCGACCATCCGGAAGACGTCGGCGTCGTTTACCTCATCGACGAAGGCAGAAAGCAACGCGTCCTGAAGACGAGTTTCATCGGCAACTCCGCCGTTTCCGAAGCGCGTCTCAAGAGTCTCGTCTCCGTTAAGCCCGGCGTTCTCTATCTGATCGGCGGAAAGTTTACGCGCGAAAAGCTCGATTACGACGTTCAGAAGCTCCTCGAGTACTACCGAAATTTAGGCTTCTTCGACGCGCGTATCGACCGCGAGTACGAAGAGCGCTCCTGGTTCGGCGGACTTGGTAAAGACAACGCCTGGGTCGCCGTGCGATACGTCATCGACGAGGGACCGCGATATCGCATTCGGAATTTCATTTTCAACGGAAACCGAGTCGTGCCGACGAAAGACCTCGAAGCCAAGCTAAAGGTCAAAAGAGGACAGTACTACCTCTTCGACGAAATCGAAGCGGACCGTATCGCGTTGCGCTACAAGTACCAAGACCTCGGGTACGTCCGCGCCGATATTACGCCGAACCAGGTCTTTACGGACGAAGTCGGCGTCGTCGATATTCGTTACGACATTGTCGAAGACCATAAGTACCGCGTCAACGACGTGATTGTGAAGTACAGCGCCGGAAAAGGTCAAAAGACCGCCGACGCGCGAACGAAAGTTCCGGTCGTCCTGAGCCTGCTTGACATTTCGCCTGGCGAACTCCTCGACGGCAAAAAGATCCGCATGAGCGAAAACACGTTGCGACAGAGCGGACACTTCAACGACGACCCGGCGCAAGGGCAATTGCCGGAAATCGCCGTCGTTCCCAATATGTCGAAATCGTACGTCCTCGAAAAGCACGGCGACGCGAACTACGTTAAAGAAACTCGAAAAGGGTCCGAGGAAAAAGACGACGACGTCGAAAAGACGACGCGCGGACAATCGGAGTCTCAAGGCCGCGACGCAACGCGTATTACTCGCGGACAAGAGCCGGTCGACGACTCCTACGTTCCCTATGATCAAGCCAAGAGAAGAGTCGCCTCCCAACAGACGCGCGGCGAAGGCAAGGCGTTCCTATCCTACGCCCCGCGTCTCGCCGCAAACGCGCCTCAAAACGCGGC
>ONGM01000027.1 GCA_900317365.1 uncultured Planctomycetota bacterium | reverse complement strand
GAAGGCGGGGAAGGCGGCGGTCTTGAGACGCCGGCGCCGGAGTCGTCGGACGAGCTTTCCGAGCTTCCATCCGGGCTTGGCGCCATGTAAGAGATTTTGCGTCGCGCGAGTTGAAGCGTCGATCGAGTTGAACTTGGTCGACGCTTTTGCGTTTCTTGCGTCCCTTGACTTTTCCGAAAATATTTGCTAGTCTACGCGTCGCCGTCGCACGGAACGGACGGCGTTGGGATCGTAGGAAATGAGAAGAGAAATCGTTATAAAATTGTCGGCGTTTTTGACGCTGCTCGCGGCGCTTGCGAGCGTCGGGTGCGTTTCGCAGTACGCGGTTCGTCTCACGGACGTTCGACGCGATTTTTACGATTCCGGCGATCCGGGGTCGGCGCGCGAAGAGATCGAAAAGCGATTGAAACGGGCGTCGTCGAACGAGCGCAGCGTCTGGACGCTGAACGAGGCGAGCGTGGACTTTGCGCTCGGCGATTTCGAGTCGGCCAAAACGAATCTTCGCGCCGTGCGGGACGAGTTCGACGTTTTGGAAGAGACGCGCATGCGCAGTCTTGCAGAAGACGCGTTGACCTTTGCGACCGACGATTCCTTCGCCAAGTACGAAGGGGACGATTACGAAAAAGTCATGATTCGCGCTACGCTCGCGATCTCCGAACTCATGACCGGCGGCGGAGACGCGAAGGCGTACGCGCGCCAGATTTCCGCGAAGCAAGACGAGATCGTCGCGCGCGGACAGATCGCCGACCCGCGCGACGCGCGGAAGACAATCAATCCGAAGCTGAAGTATCCGCGCGCTCCGTTGGGCCCCTATATCGAGGGCTTGCTTTGGGAAGAGACCTTTATGGACTCGTCGGAAGCGGCGCGATTGTACGAGAAGGTCGTCGCGTGGCGGCCGCAGTTTAAGCAAGGTCAAAGTGATCTTCGTCGGGCGCGCGAAGGCGTTCATTCTCATCCAGGCGCGGGCAGGCTTTACGTTTTCGCATACGTCGGCCGCGGACCGCGCAAGGTTCAGGGGAGCGCGGAAGCGACGCAATTTGCGCTTCTGATCGCGGATCAGATCTTTTCCGCGACGAACAAGTATTCAGTTCCGCCGACGCTCGCGCCGGTCCCGATCCCGGAGCTTGTCGTTGAGGAGCCGCAGGTCGCGTCGATCGAATTGAGCGCGGACGGCGAAACGCAAGGTTGCACGGAGACGCTCGCGGACGTCAACGAGATGGCGATTAAGCAGTTTGAGGCGACGCGCGATCAGATCATAGCGCGCGCGATCGTGCGGCGAATCGTGAAGAAAGGCGCGATCTACGCGGCGAAGGAAGCGGCGCAGGTCAACGGATGGGTCAGTTTGGCGATGGACGCGGCGGGCGTTGCGTGGGAAGCGACCGAGGTCGCCGACGCGCGATGCTGGGGACTCTTGCCGGCGAAGATTCAGACCTACGGGTGCGAACTGCCGACCGGCGAGCGAACGCTGGAATTTCGACCGATCGACGCTTCCGGGCGACTTTGCGGGGAACCGACCCGGGTTCAGGCGCGGATTGACGCAAATCGGAACACGTACGTTTTGGTCGTTTATCCGGACGGTCGACCGATGGGCGCGCCGATCGTTTCGACGCGCTAAGGCGATCTATTGACGGTTGTTTTTGGCGTCGTTATTTTTGGCGTCGTCCTCGAATTTCTCGATATCTTTCCAGGTCAAGTAGACAAATCGGGGGCGATATTCTTCCGGGCGTTTGGCGATTCCGCCGAGACGATTGACGTTGTAGGAGACGAGGAGCCCCGCGTCGTCCGATAACGCGGGGTGGGCTTTGGCGTTGTAACATTGGACGCCGGGAATCTCGTTGGGAACGTTGGAACGATAGAAGACGCGCTCTTGCTGAAACGCGCCAAAGGGTTTCTCCGCAAGACGATAAGCGATCCGATTGGAAATGCATCCCGGAGTGTAAACGAGCGCCCATTTGTCTTGAAAGCGCCCCCCGGCGACGCGCGTAACGGAAAATTCAGTCGAGACGTTTCGCGCCAACGCGGCGTTCGGATCCGCAAGGTCGGCGAGTTCGCGAGACCATTTTTCTGCGCCGACGTAAAATTCCCACGCGTCGAAATCACGAAATTTGTCGCGCGGAACGCGTGCGACGACGGCGTCTTTTCTGCTGTGTTCGCGAAGTCTGTCGACGTACCCGAAGACGTAAATGAACCCGTCGTCGGCGTCGTCGCAGAGCGCCGCTCCCAACGCGATTTGAAAGTCGTCCGCGCGGTAGAAGAGTGGCGCGTCCGTCCGGAGTTGGGGACGAGAAAAATCGGGTAGGGTCGTTTGCGGATCGATCGGAAACTCAAGGGCGTCGACCCGGTCGGGTTTCCAGCCATTTCCGACGAGGATAGCGGAACACCAAAAGACGTCGCCGTAACGAACGCCGTCTTGAAGCCAGTAACGTCCGTCGACGATATTTTTCGGGGGCGCGTCGAGGGGAGCGGACTCGCCGTTTTGCGACGGTTTGCGCCAGACGAACTCGACGTTCTTTTCGTCGGGAGAGTCGCCGATCAACGCGGCGAAAGAGTGGTTCGCCATGTGAATGTAGCGGTATTCTCGCCCGTTTTCTTTCGTTTCGCCGTAGATCGTGTCGCTGAAGATCCAAACGGTTTTCTTCGTCGCGTTGGAATCGAGCCTTCCCGATTGCGCGTCGAATCGGACGTCGACGGTATAGATTCCGTCGGCGCCGAGCCATCCGGACTCGCGTTCAAGGAAACGGTTCCAGTCTTCTCGATTCTCCTGTCCTTGCGCGCAAGGCGTCGAGCAGAAACGAGTCGCCGCGATCAATAGGATCGCGAGCGCCAGAATAATCGGACGTCGAGTTCGCATGGCGCGCTCCGTTTTAACGTTTTTTATTGACCGATGGAAAGGGGCGATTTGAGGAGTCGCCTTTTCATTTTCGATTCTACCGCAAACGCGTTTCGATTCAAGTTAGCGCCGTTTCGTCCCTCGTCGGACTTGTCGACACAACGCCGACGCATATAATGAACGACGTCCAATTTGCGGTTTTCCGCGCGTCCAGGCTCTTAGGGGGGAAAGACGGAATCATGAAGGTTTTGACGGTTATGGGGACGCGTCCTGAAATAATTCGCCTTTCGCGCATTATGGCGACGCTCGACGAATATGTGGAGCAGATCGTCGTTCATACGGGACAGAATTACGATTACGAATTGAGTCAAATCTTTTTCGACGATCTTTCGTTGCGTCGTCCGGATTATTTTCTGAACGCGGCGGGCGCGACCCCGGCGACGACCGTCGCTTCGATTATCGAAAAGATCGACGCGATTTACGCCGAAACGCGTCCGGACGCGACGCTCGTACTCGGCGATTCGAATAGTTGTCTGGCCGCATACGCCGCGAAACGACGCAAGATCCCAATCTTCCACGTCGACGCCGGTAAGCGGTCCTACGACCAGCGCGTTCCGGAAGAGATTAATCGACGTCTCGTCGACGCGCTCGCCGACGTCAATCTACCGTGTAGCGCCGTCGCGCGCGACAATCTTCTCACTGAAGGCTTTCCGCACGATCGGATTTTCCGAATCGGTAGCCCGACCGTCGAGGTCTTCGCGTACTATCGCGATAAAATCGAGTCTTCCGACGTTCTTCAGCGTTTGAAATTACGACCGCGCGAATATTTCGTTGTGAGCGCGCACCGCGAAGAGAACGTCGACGATCCGCGCCAGCTCGACGCCCTCGTTTTTACCCTCAATAGCCTCGCCGAACAAGAGCAAAAGCGCATCGTCTTTTCCGCTCACCCACGCACGCGCAAACGGCTCGAATCGGCGGAGGCTCAGTTGCATCCGTTGATTATGCTGACGCGACCGCTCGGATTTCACGATTACAACGCGTTGCAGAAGTCGTCCTTTGCGACCCTTTCGGACAGCGGATCGATCGACGAAGAGTCGGGATATCTTAATTTTCCCGCAATTAACCTGCGCAACACGCGCGAACGGAGCGAAACGAGCGACGCCGGCGGCGCGATTATGACCGGCGTCGAATGGCCCCGCGTTTCCAGCGCGTTAAAGATGATTAAACGCAAGATAGCGAACGGGTTTTACAACGCCGGAACTTACGAATTTCGCGATCTTGACGTGTCGGAGAAGGTCGCGCAAATCGTCGTGAGTTACGCCGATTACGTGAATCGATTCGTGTGGTATAAGAAGTAAAACGACAAGGATTTGCAATGGAAAACGCGCGAATTATAGATCTTGACTCGCCGGAGGTTCGATATTTGTGCGAGCGCGACAAGCGGCTCGCGCGCGCGATTCGGCTCGTGGGACCGATTACGTACTGGATTTACGACGACGAATACAAGTTTCTCGTTCGATCGATCATATCGCAAATGATATCCGGTCGCGCGGCGGAGAAGATCATGGGAAGGTTGGAAACGGCGTGCGATTCACACGTAACGCCGGACGCGATCGACGCGCTTTCCGACGACGATTTGCGCAACGTCGGACTCTCGCGCCCTAAGATTGCGTACCTTCGCGGACTCAACGAAGCGTTGGAATCAAAAGATTTAGAATTTGACGAGCTGCGTCGACTCTCCGACGAAGACGTCGTCAAGCGACTGACGGCCCTCAACGGCGTCGGACAGTGGACGGCGACGATTTATCTTGTCTTTATGCTCGGTCGCCCCGACGTCGCGGCGCCTTACGATCGCTGTTTTCAGGCGGCTTTCCGTTGGCTTTACGAAACGGACGACGCCAGCGTCCGGGCGGTAAAACAACGCGCTAAGATGTGGTCGCCGTACGCGTCGATCGTTACTCGATATTTCTATCAATTTCTCGATCTCGGACTAACGAAGCAGAAATTGAGCGATTGGGAACGATAACGGCGCCCGTTTGACAATTAGGCGAAAGCGTCGCTAGGCGTCGACGTCAACGACGTTGGATAATCGAACGCGCCAACGCTTGGTTGCGGAATTTCCGCCGGATTGTCGTACGGTACGATCATTTTTTATCCTCGTATACTGCTTTCGTAACCGTCGCATACTACATGAGTTGTGCAAAACGGTTATGAAACGGCTTCTAGTGAAAACGCCGTCGATTTTAACGTGAAAAGGTCGATCGCAAGCGTACGATCGACCTAAATTTAGAACTTGTTAGAGCAACGAACGCGTTACTATTTTTAGCGTATTCCAACATCGTCTCGTACTGGAAGTCCCTGCGATACGGATAATCGCCGCACGGAGTTTCGACGACTTTTGGCTCGATTCCGTAGTCCTTGCAAACGCGCACTAAATATTTCTTCGTTGAATTGCGTTCGACCGTGGATCAGGTTCTCGTTGTTCCAGTTCTAAACCGCGCTGAAAAAAACGTGTTTCGTGAATATCCACATACTGATTTTTCCTGTAAAACGTATCGTTATTTGTTCCGACGGAGTTTGTTCACCCCGACGACAGCCATTCTACGCGGCGTCGAATTTCTCCAAATAGTTTCTACGTCGACGCGCGTTCCGCCGTTGAGGAGCAAAGGGCGCGACGGGATCATATTTCGCGCGCGAGGTATCGGAAACCGTCGCTTGTCTTAAAGAGCGCGGCGGCTTGGACGTCAAGGCGGACGTCGATTTGCTCTTCGGGCGGGAACGAGTCGACAAAATCGTAGAGGCGTCGAGCGTCTAGGACGACCGAGGCTCGGTTTCCGACGTATTTGAGCGGAACCTCGACGATGGGCGGAGACATGAGTCTTCGATTTCTCGTGAGGACGAGTCGTTTATTGCGTACCTCGAGCGTTACGGGGCGTTCGTCGTTCTCGTCAGACCATTCTTCGTTCCCGAGGACGCAACGGAGGGCGGTCGCGAGATCGCCTGCGAAAAATGACCCTTCAGGCGCGAGGGTCTTAGGAGCGTCGAGAATCTGATCCACTGGGAGTACGGATCCGAACTCAGTCGGGAAGGTCAGAAGCGCGTTTTCGGTTCGAATCTGCGCTCGTCCCTCGGAAAGCGCGATTTGAACCTTCTCCGAACCGCTGAGAAAACCTTCGAGACGCCTGAGCGTCTTCGTTGAAACTTTTGTGCGCCGTTGACCAAACGGGACGATAGACTTGCGCGTCGTTATATATCGAGATTGGCTTCGCTGACACGCGAAAACTCGTCCGTCAGTTCCGTACGCGACCGTCTCGTTCTCGTCGAAAATAAACGTGAACTTTCGGACGCCGCGTTTTTTTGGCGTCGAATCGACGGCGCGGAGCGTTCGTCGGATCATTTGTCTCAGCGACTCGGATTCCATTTCAAAATAACCTTGTTCCTCGCAGAATTCAGGAATTTCCTGTTCAACGTCCATCTGAACGTCCTCTTGACGTTCAAACCCGACGCTTGGATCTTTTTGAATGTGCGGAATAAAGGCGTCTTCCACGAAGAAACGATAGCGGAATCGCGCTCCCTTGATCGTCAGAAAGGAAAAATGCGTCGAGAAGCCCAACGTCTCGTCGCGGCTTCCCTCCGACTCTGAAAACAGCTTTGCGAGATCGTTGGGATCGACGAGAAAAGCGCCGGAGATCAAAACGCGAAAGTCGCCGCGATCAACGATCTTTTCCAACGCCGTAAATTCGCCGTCCGTCGCCGACAGGAAGATTCCGTTATGATTCGCGACGACATTGACGTTCCGTTCGTTCGGATTTTTGCTTTCTTTCAACGCGCATTTGGCGACCCTCATAAAAGCGGACGCAAACGCGTTGCGTCTGACGCGGAATTTCGAGTTGAAGACGACAATAGAAGGTCTTTCCTCTCTCGGAACGTAATCTTCCGGAAAGTCTTCGCCGGTCGTTTGCCGTTCCTTTTCAGAGAAATCGCGAACGTCGTTTTCCTCTTCGATTGCGGAATACCGACCTTCCGTCGCAAACTGCGCGAATCGCGCCGTCGTCGCCGAATCCTGTCCCAGATTGATCTTGGACGTTTCGTAAGGGACGTTAAGAAGATACTCGTTAAACTTTCTTGTTCCTATGATTGTTTCGTCGCCGACGGGAGAACGACTGTAACGTTGCAGGAAAAGCCAGCGAGGCCCCGGCGCGTCGAAAGAAACGGTTGCGTCGTACTCTTTGAGGGCGAATTCCAACGCTTCCGCTTCTTTGCAATGCTTCACTTGGTAACACTCGTCTTTCGGATAGAGCGTCCAGTCTGCGACGAATACTTCCTGCCAATTGTCTTCATTCTGGCAAAGCGCGGCGATCAGCTTCGCAATCTCGCGAACTTCTCTGTCGCCGCAATGAAGAAAAGATTTCATTTCATGCGGCGTTCTGATCTCCGGCGCCTTTTCAAATTCATCGAGAATTTCGTCGCTCGTCATCTTTCTCTTTTTCTTTTTTCCCATGGTTCGCCCCTCAATTCTAGGGCAACGATCAACGTCGCCGCCGTTGTGTGAACGTTTAACGCACAATCTTCGCCAGTAAAAGTCGGAACGGTTTCCTTGCGGACGCCTCGTCCCGAATTCATTCAACAAACGCTCAAGTATTGTATCCTTTCAAGGGCGCCTTGAAGGGCGTCGGAAATGCGCGGAAACGTCGAGTTTTTCAACTTTCTTTTGTGAAAAGCGCAACCGTTTGCCGCAGTCTCGCGCGTTAGCGAGCGTCAGATTTCTCCGTCGCCGCGTTGGGAGTCGCGACGACTGAGGATTGCGGCGGCACGACGACGGGCGCTTTGCCGTCGACGACGTATTGGAACTCCTGATCGCTAAAATTCACAACGACTTCGAGCCCGTTGGCAAACGTCGTTTTCTGAACTTTGCGATCGTTCGTAAGTATCTCGTGGTTCGTCATTTCTGAGAAATCGGCTAAGAGCGCGCTTTTACCTGCGATTTGGAAACTTTCTTTGAAACGTTCGCGATTCTCATTGAGGAAGTTTCGCGTAAAGCCGTACATCGGCGGGACGGCGTAAAGGGAGTTGAAAAGGTCCCTCTTCTTCCAGAGCGTCGGGAATTTGTTGTTGTGATCCCCCCAATACCAGTACGAGACGACGCAGTCGTGGTAGACGAGTTCAAAGAGGGGCAGTCGATACGTTTCCCCAAGTTGATACTTTTCGACGACTTCCGGAACGTCGTACCAGATTCGATCGAGATATCGTCCGGAGTCGGGACAACGGAACGGACCGAGACTCATCATTCCTTCGTAGAAATCGCAGAATGGCACGGAAGCGTCGATACCCGTCTCGGAACCGCAAACGAGTCCGAATTGATGAATGAGATCGAGGAGTCGCATACGCGCTTCTTTACTCTGAGTTCGCGTCGCAGGGTGCTCCGGGTTCCAGCATTCGCGCCACGGCGAGGCGACGGTCGTGTCGAGAAAGCGGCACTTGTAGCGTTTCGTTTCAAGCTCTTTGGCAATGCGTTTTTGAGCGTATCCGAGCGTTTTCAAATCGCAGACGACGCCGCACGGAATACGCGGTTTTCCCTTTTCTTTCGGATCGACTTCCCACCCGCGCGTCCACTTTCCGTCGGGGGAATCCCAGTTGAGATCCTTTGGCCACGCTTCGGGAATCCAATCGCCGTGAACGTGTGGAATTTCGCCGTATCGTTCCGGATTCATGACGTCTTGATAAATGTCGTATCGGCTCGAAAGAACGTTCGGCATGGCGTTCATCGCGTCGATTTCTTCAGCGGAACCGCCGCCGCTCCAGAGGATGCGATCGACGCCTAGATCGCGCAGTATATCGATCGTTCCGAGCGGATCTCCGCTCCAGCTCCAAATATTTGCGGCGCCGAGAAGTTTCGCGTAACCGTCCGCCAACGCCGGGTATTTCTTCGCTTTGTCTTTAAAAGTGGCGAGTCGACCCGACGCGAGCGCGAACTGTCGATACCGTTTGCACAATGCGACGTGCCCGCCTTGATCGAAGAAGACGAGGCGGAGCGACTTGTCGTATCCGAATCGTCGCATTGACCCGTGCCAACGTTGCGCGAGCGCGATCGTCGTCTTTTCGCTTCCGTCGATCGCGCGTGTGAAGAGTCCGATTTCGGAGTCGTCCGGCGTCTCGATGATACCCATCATGCCGTCGCTTTTTTTCGGGTCGACGACGTCGTTGACGAACCCCCAGAAGGCCATGCAGAGTCCGTGTCCGCCGAAAGTGTGGATTGTCGTGGGGCTAGGAATCGGTTCCGTCGCAGGAACGGAGAAGCCTTCGTTGATCGGCAGTACGACGCGATCGGTCGGTTTCGCGAGGAACGGGGCGGGGTATGCGATCGCGAGTCGCTGATCCGCGTCTTTCGGGGCGGCGAGGCGGACGACGAGTTCGGGCGCGTCGGGAACCAATTCGATCGTTGCGAGGTAGGAGAGGAAGGTTCTTCCGTCGAGGAGTTCGAGTTCGACGCTTCGTTCGCGTCGTCGCGCGCTTTTAACGAATTGCGCGGCGGCGAAATCGGTTTGCGCCCAAACGCGTTGCGTTCGTTTGTCGCGAACGG
>ONGM01000014.1 GCA_900317365.1 uncultured Planctomycetota bacterium | reverse complement strand
GGCGCGCCTCGTCGGTCTGACCGCGACTCCGTACCGGCTCGGCGTCGGGTGGATCACAAAAGATCGCGCGGAGAAGGACGCCGATCGACTTCTCGACGCGATCGTTTACGAGGCGCCGATCGATCGACTCATTGCGGACGGAACTCTTTCGTCGGTCGTGAGTCGGCGCGCGCGCAAGCTCCCCGACTACTCGAAAGTTCGTACGGTGCGCGGAGACTTCGACGAAGCGGAGGTCGAAAAGGTTCTGACGCGAAAAGGCGTGCTGGAATCGGCGTGCCGCGAGATCGTCGACGAGACGCGCGATCGCAATAAGGTCGTCGTCTTCTGTAATCGTCGACAGTCGGCGCGCCGGTGCGCGAAACTCCTGCAAGAGTACTCCGGTTTCCAAGCGGAGGTCGTCGACGGAGAGACGCCTGCTGAAGATCGCGCCGAACTCATTCGACGCTTTAAAACTGATCAACAGTCGCTGGTCGGGGTCGAGAGTCTGAAGTTCATCTGTAACGTCGGCGTTCTCACGACCGGGTTCGACGCGCCGAACATTGACTGCGTTGCGCTCTTGCGTCCGACTCAATCCCTCACGCTTTATCAGCAGATGGTCGGACGCGGACTTCGGCGCGCTCCGGATAAGGCCGATTGCCTCATTCTCGACTACGGCGGCAATATTGAGCGGCACGGCCCGATTGATATGCCGGTTGTTGTTGGACATACGGAGAAGCCGTGGCGCGTTTGTCCAAAATGCGAAGGCGTCGTTTCGATCGTCTATCCGCAGTGTCCTTTGTGCGGCGAACCCTTTGAGATCAAGAAGCGAGGACAAGTCGACCCGAACGCGAAGATTCAAACAGTCGCTTCTGAACGTTCGATTCTCTCCGAACCTGAAATCGTTGAAGAATACGACGTCAAAGGGGTCGAATACGAGGTTCACTACAAGAAGAACGACGACGGGAAGCCGCCGACTATGCAGGTCAAGTACGTTCGCGGGTTCTCAAAGCCGTTCTTCGAGTGGTTGTGTCCGGAGCACGTCGGCTGGGCGCGAAAGCGCTTTGAACGCTGGTGGAAAGAGAAAAGCAAAACGGACCCGCCGCAGAGCGCGGAAGTCGCCGTTGCGTGGGCGCAAGCAGGAGCGCTCGCTACCCCGACGAAGATTCAAACGATCGCTAAGTCCGGCGAACGCTTTCCGCGTATCGTGTGGCTTGACTTCTCCGAGATTCCGGACTTCGACCCGAGTCAAGTCAAGAGCTTTGAAGAAGAGTTTAACGACTTCCCCACTTGCGGCGAGTGCCGGTCGTGGGGGCCGCTCGTCGACGAGCACATTCCCGGCTTCTGCGTACGAATCGGCGATTCGCGCGCCCCCGACGAAGAGGCGTGCGAAAAGTTCGAGCGCGATCCCGAGTCTGACGACGTACCGTTCTAAAAGGTTTTGACAATGACAAATCTACGCGAGACGGCGCTTACGCTCTACCGTTCCGGACTCAACGTCTTACCGGCGCTTCGCAAGCAGAAGCGTCCGGTCGGCGCGTGGAAGCAGTACGCGCAAACGCGTCCGGAGTTCGACGTCGCGTTTCCCGCCGGCCTGAACTTCGACGCGATCGCCGTCGTTTGCGGCGCGACGTCCGGCGGACTCGAAATTATCGACTTCGATCAGCGAGCGAAGCTCTTTTCCGCGTGGCAAGGACTCGTCGGGGACAAGCTCTGCGGTCTGACCGTCGAGTCGACTCAAAGCGGCGGCAAGCACGTCGCCTTTCGATCGAACGCGTGCGGTCGGAACCAGAAGCTCGCGACGAATCCGGAAGGATGCGCGATCGAGACGCGCGGCGAAGGCGGAATCTGTATTATCGCGCCTTCGGAAGGATACAGCGTCGAGTCGGGTTCGTGGCTCGACGTAAAGTTCCTTTCCAACGAAGATCGCGAACTGCTTCTGAACGCCGCGAAGAATCTGTCGCAGGCAAACGAGTCTGGAGAATCTGTCGCGGACTATCTTCGCCGAATCGAAGCGGGAAAGGACGCGTTGACTCGCGCGGGATGGACGTTCCTTCGAGAAGACTCCGAGTGGGAATACTGGCGCCGACCGGGTCAGACGGTCGAGGACAAGCACGGCGCGACCTATTCTAAGCGCGAACGATTCTTTCACGTCTTTACGTCGAACGGCGCGCCCTTTGAGCAGGACAAGACGTATTCCCATTTGCAGATCGTCGCGCTCCTCGACTTCGGCGGCGATCTCTCCGCCGCGTCGAAACATTGGAGACCGAATCGCACCGTCAATGTCGTCGAGACGTTCAATCCGTTCGACGTTGAGAAGGTTGAAACAGGCAAGTTTCCACAGCGACTCTTTAATGTCGGCGGACTCATTCAGGAGATTCAGGACGTCATTAACGAGAACGCGATTCGACCTCAACCGGAAGGCGCGTTTCTCGGCGCGCTCGCGGCTATGTCCTTCCTCGCCGGTCGATCGCTCGCGCTGAATTATCGCGGCGTTCTCGTTACGCCCAATATATACGCGCTCTTCCTCGCGCCCTCCGGCATGGGGAAAGAGATTATGAGGCGCGTCGGAGCGGAGATCGCGCGAGCGTATAATCCCAAAGAGAGCGTGCCGGAGTCTTTCGCGTCGGTTCAGGCGTTGCAGAATCTAATTTCGCGCGTCCGAAAGGTTCTTTGGCTGCACGACGAGTTCGGACGCGATCTCGCGGTCATGAATAGTCAGACGAACAGCAATATCACCGGCGTCATTACCGAGAGCTTAAAGCTCTACTCGAATGCGAACAACCGAGCATATCTGCCGAAGTTGATCGCGCAGGAAGCGAAAGGCGCCAAACGAGTCGACCCCGTCGACCGTCCGTCCCTCACGATCTTCGCGACGGGGAACCCGCGCGAGTTCTTCGACGCGACGAACGAGACGATTCTGAGCAACGGATATATTTCCCGGTTCACGATCGTTCAGGGGCGGACGTACAGCGAGCGACGCGCGACAACTTTTGAGGAAGCGACGTCGGCGCCGATCTTTGCGCTGCCGGCGTCGTTGCGGTCGCGGGTAAAGAAGTGGGCGGACTTTGAACTCGCGGCGTCGGACCCAACGTTGTGCGGATTCGATCGCGCCGCGTTCGACTGCATTAGCGAGTTCGACTCCGCGACGGAAAAGGAGATTAAGAATGAGACGCTCGCAGGCGGCTGGATCGCCGAGTTCAAGGCGCGACTTTTCGAAAAGGTCTGGAAGTACGCGCTGCTCTTTGCGGCGTCGAAGTACGGCGTCGTGCCTTCGATGATCGTCGATCGCGACTGCGCAGAGAACGCTACGGCGCTCGTCTCTTACGAGTCGGAGCTTTTCACCGCGAATCAAGATCGGTTCGCGTCGAGCGGGCAAACGCGACTTATGCAAAGCGTGCTCGACTGGGGCAAAGAGATCGGCGGGACGTTCACGAAATCGCAATTTACCAGGAAGTTTCAACGGGAACCGCTCCGAGAGCGAGACGAAGCGTTGCGTTCGCTCGTTGAAGGTGAATATCTCGCGCCGTGTGAGATCGGAACAAAGAAAGGTTTTATTCTCCAATGAACTTTGAATTTACAATCGACGACGTTCCGCCGACCGCGAATCGAATGTGGCGTCGGAACCGGCGCGGGATGTATCTGACGGACGAAGCGCGAACGTTCGTTACGGAGGTCGCGTTCGCCGTGCGAGGCGCGCGCGTTCCGGAGTCGTGGAAGTACTGCGCCGTCGAGATTGTCGTGGAGCCGCGACGCCGTTCCGGAGACGTTGACAATCGAATTAAGCCGACCCTCGACGCGCTGACAAAATGCGGTTTTTGGAAGGACGACGATATGGTTGCGTTCGTCTCTTGTTGTTTTGGCCCTGTTAATCGTCGCGGTCGAACGATCGTTCGCATTACGAAGCGCGACTCCAAGTATGACTGACGATCAATTGTTTTCATTCGCTCAAAAATGCGCCAAGGCGTATTGCTCGGAGTATGGCGCGTGGTCGCAAGAAGAGGACGCGGTTCAGGAAGCGTGCGTCTTTCTCTTAAAGAATCGCGCGAAGTGGGATCTCCCTGAGTCGACGTTGCGGACTCGAACCGTTCTCGCTCTTGTTCGCTGGTATCAGAATGAAAACGGACTTCGTCGCAAGACGCGATTGCAGAGGGTCGATCTTGACGTGGAACTCGTTGAAGAGCGCAAAGACGACGCGCTCGCAATTATTGACGCCGCGCTTGAGCGCTTCCCTTACGAACAAGGTATCATTCGCGACTTGATTGCCGGATTCGACCGAAAGACGGTCGCGAAGAACCATAAGATTCGACTCTCGGAGGTCGATCGTATCTTCAAAGAGTTCAAATCGGAACTGTGTAAATTCTCAGACCTGCCCGTTAAAGGAGAAAAAGAGTCATGCCCATTACTGTACGCGATGTGAACGAGTTTCGGCGTCAGGCGCCGGAGATTCTCGACGTGGCGTCCGCCGCAAGGTTTCTCGGCGTATCGGAGCGCGTCCTGATTGAAAACGTGGAGAAGCTCGCGATCCCGTGCCGAACGATCGGTCGAACGATGATCTTTTCGCGCGCGGCGCTTGTGCGTTGGGTTGAGAATCTGCCTTGACGCGCTTCGCGGTATTTTATATTTTCGAGGCGGTCGAAAAAACGGTCGCCTTTTTTGTAAGGAGTTGTTTTATGGCGACTGTTAAAGAAGTGAAACGGAAACGCGGTAAAGCGTTTCAGATTCAATATTGGGTTCGTGGCGAAAGGAAGTGGCTTTCGCTCGGATCCGATTACGAGAAGAGAGCCGCGTTGGAGATTGCGAGCGTGGTCGATCGT
>ONGM01000192.1 GCA_900317365.1 uncultured Planctomycetota bacterium | reverse complement strand
TCCTGTCTCGACGTCATGATCAAATGAACGATTCTTTGTCGAGAGTCCACGCCGCCGATTTTACAAAATACTTTCGTAGGGAACTTGTATAATCGTAAAACTTACCCCTGTTTGAAACGTTCAACGTTGCGGAAAAACTATCGTAGTGCTTTTATGCGTGAATATGTGCTGGTTGTAGCGATTGTAGTGGAATGAAAAACGTGTTTTTTGTTTTTTCTGATGAAAAAATAGGAAAAAATCACTTTTTTATCATGGGAATTTTGAGAGGCTCCACAAACGACAATTTTGTCGAAATACGTTGTTATCGGCAATTATTTTTGCTTTTTCAAGAGATTTTGCTCAGTTGAGGCTGTCTGGGTCCTTGATCTTTCCTGAATGGACTATATAATAAACAATCGGCTTTTTTGTAAAAAGAGCTTTGTCGTCCTACCTAAACTAATGCGGAGAGTGATGAATGGCGGTTCCATCCCAACGAAAGTTGCAGCTGACCGGTACGCGACGTTTTGGAAACAACAGCACGACTCTAGGCGTGCCTGAGTTGACGATTCTTCAAACTAAGAGCTACGAGTCTTTCTTACAAGCCGACTGCGATCCGAACAACCGAAAGAATTTCGGTCTGGAAGCGGTTCTTCGCGAATCTTTCCCGATGGAAAGTTACGAGAAAGACTCGAGACTCGAGTACGTGAGTTATGAGTTGGACAAGCCGGAATACGATCCGGACGAATGCCGCCGACTTAAGCTGACGTACGGTCGCCCGTGGCGCGTGCGTTTCCGACTCGTTAAAAGCGGTAAAGAATCCGTTGAAGAGAACGTCTATCTTGGCGAACTGCCGATCATGCTCGGCGGCGGCGAATTCATTATTAACGGCGCCGAACGCGTCGTCGTCAATCAGCTTCACCGTAGTCCCGGCGTTGATTTCCTTAGCGAATCCGATCAAGGCGTTCAAAGCTACAGCGCGCGTATCATTCCCGAACGCGGAAGCTGGATCGAAATGCTTATCACGCGACGCGGACACATCGTCGTGCGTATCGATCAAAGCAATAAGATTTCCGCCATTACGCTTTTGCGCGCTATGGATCCCAAATACAGTACCGACGCCGCGATTATTCGCGCGTTCTACGATACTGAAATCGTTGATCTGCAAAAAGACGACGCCGCGGCGAAAATCGAAGGCAAAACCTCCGTCGACGACGTCTGCTATCCGCCAACCTCGCCCCACGCCGGAGATATCATTGTCAAAGCCGGCGCCCTCATTAACAAAGAAGCCACCGATCAGCTTATCGACAGCGACGTTAAAAAAATCGAAGTCATGGCGACGCCGCGTAATAGGCTGATTCTTGACTCCATCGCCGTCGACGATAAAGCGAAGTCTCATGAAACCGCGTTGATCTACATTTACGCGAAACTGAGACCGGGTAACCCGAAGGATCCGAACAAAGCGCGCGATCTTTTCAGAGAAAAGTTCTACGACACGACGCGATATCGATTAGGTCGCGTCGGACGGTTCCGAATCAACCGTAAGCTCAATATGGACGTCGACTACAATCTCGAAGAGAACATGGCGCTCCGTCCGGAAGATCTCATCGAGACGATTCGCTACCTCTACAACCTCTGGGGCGGCGTCCCCGGATACGCGGCGGACGATATCGACCATCTCGGAAATCGTCGCGTTCGCACGATCGACGAGTTGGCCGGCGACGAGCTCCGCAAAGGCTTTGCCAAATTGCGCCGCACCGTTCAAGAGCGACTCAAGGACGGCGAGTCCCCTCACACCATCGTCAATACGAAGAATATCTCTTCGGCGATCGACTACTTCTTCGGACGTTGCGAACTTTCGCAAGTCGTCGACCAGACGAACCCGCTGTCGATGCTCACGCACGAGCGTCGTCTGTCCGCGCTCGGTCCCGGCGGTTTGAATCGAAAACGCGCCGGCTTCGAAGTCCGCGACGTGCACTCCTCTCACTACGGACGCATATGCCCGATCGAGACCCCGGAAGGTCAGAACATCGGCTTGATTTCGTACCTCTCGCTTTACGCGCAAGTCGACGAGTTCGGATTCTTGACCGCGCCTTATCGTAGAGTGAAGGACGGGCTGATTCTTGACGGCGACGAAAACGTCGAGCATCTCCGCGCGGACGACGAACACTTTAAGACTCTCGTTCCGGCCGACACGCCGCGATCGAAGCCGACCGAATCGGAACCGCTCGGACGCATTTTGCCCGACCCGGTTACCGGACTCGTTTTAGCGCGTCGCGCCGGCGAATACGTCCAAGTCCAGGTCGAGGAAGTCGAATATATCGACGTTGCGCCGAACCAGATGATCGGCGTCTCCGCCGGCTTGATTCCGTTCCTAGAGCACGACGACGCGAACCGCGCGCTCATGGGGTCGAACATGCAACGTCAGGCGGTTCCGCTTCTGAAATCGGAAGCGCCGGTCGTCGGCACCGGACTCGAACGCGACGCCGCGATTAACTCGAGCCTACTCGTTCGCGCAAAACGCGGCGGCGAGGTTACTTACGTCGATTCCACAAGTATCGTTATCAATAACCAAGACGTCTATAAATTGCGTAAATTTGCGCAATTGAACGGCAATACTTGCGAAAATCAGCATCCGATCGTTACGAAGGGGCAAATCGTCGAAGCGAACCAAGTGATCGCGGACGGCGCGTGCACCGACAACGGCGTTCTCGCGCTCGGACGCAACGTCCTCGTCGCGTTCATGGTTTGGGACGGTTACAACTACGAAGACGCGATTATTCTCAGCGAAGAACTCGTTCAGAAGGACGTCTACACTTCGATTCACATCGAGTCCTACGAAGCGGAGATTCGCGAGACGAAGCAAGGGCGCGAGTACTTTACTCGCGATATTCCCAACGTCAGCGACAACGCGTTGCGCGATCTTGACGAGAACGGTATCGTTCGCGTCGGCGCGTACGTGAGCCGCGGCGACGTCCTCGTCGGCAAGGTTACGCCGAAGCAGAAGACGGAACTTTCGCCGGAAGAGAAACTGCTGCACGCGATCTTCGGACGTCAAGGCGACGAAGTTAAGAACGAGTCGCTGACCGTGCCCGCCGGCGTTGAAGGCGTCGTGCTCGGCACGCACACGTATCGCAATCGCGCGAGCTTAACGCAGGAAGAGCAGCGAATCTACGACGCGGAAGTCGCTGAAATTAAAGTTCGCGGCGCTCGCGAAATCGCCGAAGAATTCGGATATATGGTTCGCGAAATGGAGGCTTGCTTCGACGACGGTCGCACGCTCTTGGACGAGTCGGGCGTTCCGTTGGCGGTCGAAGGCCAGACGGAAGAAGAAGTCGCCAATAGGGCGAAGACCTTCTCCTTTAGCCGAATGTGCGCGGCGAACGGAATTAAGGAGAACTCGAAGACGTACAAGGCGTGCTACGAAGCCTATAAAGCGCGTCGCGTCAAGGTGGAAGAGCTGATCGATCAACGCGATCACGAGCTGAGCGAGAAGCAGGCCGGCGACAAATTGAAGCGCGGCGTCTTGCAGATGGTCAAGGTCTATATTGCGACGAAACGCACGATCTCCGTCGGCGATAAGATGGCGGGTCGACACGGTAACAAGGGCGTTATCGCGAAGATTCTGCCGAAAGAAGACATGCCGTTCCTCGCGGACGGCACGCCGATCCAGATCATGTTGAATCCGTTGGGCGTTCCGTCGCGTATGAACGTCGGTCAGATTCTCGAGACGCACTTAGGCTGGGCGGCGGCGAAGCTAGGCTATCGCGCGATAACGCCGGTATTCGACGGCGCGACGGAGTCTGTGATCAACGACGAGCTTGAGAAAGCGGGACTTCCGCGCAACGGCAAGGTCCAGCTTTACGACGGTCGAACCGGCGAGCCGTTCGGTCAGCTGACGACGGTTGGGTACATCTACATGCTGAAGCTTCACCACTTGGTCGACGACAAGGTTCACGCGCGCAGCACGGGACCGTATTCGTTGATTACGCAGCAGCCGTTGGGCGGTAAGGCGCGATCCGGCGGTCAGCGATACGGCGAAATGGAAGTGTGGGCGCTCGAAGCGTACGGCGCGGCGTACACGTTGCAAGAGCTTCTGACGGTCAAGAGCGACGACGTCGAGGGACGCACGAAGATTTACAACGCAATGGTCAACGGCGACAATACGCTCCAAGCGGGCACGCCGGCGAGCTTCTCCGTTTTGATGAACGAGATTCGCGGACTTGCGCTCGATATGGATCTCGTCCCGACCGATCGCGACGCGCTCGCGATCATGGGATCCGACGGCTTTTCGCCGAACATGTAGCGCCGCGAACGCACGGCGATATCGCGCGGACTCGACGCGGTCCGCGACTCCTGCGTCTCGCATACGACGAGAACGAGCGAGTTCTCGTTCTCGCTCGGCGAGACAAGATAGAATTCAAGAATTGCGACGACTTTCCGCGCGGCGCGCGCGGAAGCGTCTTATACGCGCGTAACATATTTCGAAGCGAGGACGGCTGTGTCAAATAACGGCGACTTAAATAACGAACGAGTCGATGATTTTAACGCTGTTAAAATTAGCCTGGCGAATCCCGATAAGATTCGCGAACAGTCCAAAGGCGAAGTCAAAAAGGCGGAAACGATCAACTATCGTTCATATAAGCCGGAACGCGACGGTCTTTTCTGCGAACGCATCTTTGGTCCCGAGAAGGACTGGGAGTGCATGTGCGGAAAATATCGCGGACAAAAATTCAAGGGTATGACGTGCGATCGTTGCGGCGTTCAAATTACGAACAGTCGCGTGCGACGCAAGCGAATGGGGCACATCGAGCTTGCCGCTCCGGTCGTGCATATCTGGTTCTTTAGAGGCTCGACGAGTCGACTTGCGACTTTGCTCGCAATGAAAGCGAACAGTCTCGAAAAAGTCGTGTATTTCCAAGAGTACGTCGTCGTCGAAGTGCGCGATCCGAGTTGCACGCTCAAAGTCGGCCAACTTCTGACCGAAGCGGAATTCCGCGAAAAGCAAATCGAATTTCCCGACGCGTTCGACGCGGAAATGGGCGCGGAGGCTATTCGCAAGTTGCTCAAGCGCTTGGACGTCGTGGAAGTCTCTAAGGAACTTCGCGAAGAGATTGAAAAGTCGAACTCAAAGCAACGCCGCAAGGAATTCGTCGGACGACTCAAGCTCATCGACGCGCTGCGCAATTGCAAGTACGAGAATAAGCCGGAGTGGATGATCCTTGACGTTATTCCGGTTATTCCGCCGGATCTTCGTCCGCTCGTGCTCCTCGAATCGGGCACGTTCGCGACTTCCGACTTGAACGACCTCTATCGACGCATTATCAACCGCAACGGACGTCTCCGTCGTCTGCTCGATCTGAACGCTCCGGACGTCATCGTTCGCAACGAGAAGCGTATGCTCCAGCAGTCGGTCGACGCGCTCTTCGACAATATGCGTTGTAAGCGTCCGATCCTCGGTTCGAGCAATCGACCGCTTAAATCTTTGACCGACATGATCAAAGGTAAGCAAGGTCGTTTCCGCGAGAACCTGCTCGGCAAACGCGTCGACTACTCCGCGCGTAGCGTGATCGCGGTCGGTCCGCACTTGAGACTGCACCAATGCGGCTTGCCGAAATTGATCGCGTTGGAACTCTTCCAACCGTTCATTATTCGCGGCTTAAAAGCGCAAGGATACGCCGACACGATTAAAAGCGCGAAGAAAATGATCGAGCGACGCGACGTCGAAGTCTGGGATATCCTCGATCAGGTCATTCGCAATCACCCGGTTCTGCTCAACCGCGCGCCGACGCTTCACCGCATGGGCATCCAAGCGTTCGAACCGCTCCTCGTCGAAGGAAACGCGATTCGACTCCATCCGATGGTCTGCAAAGGCTTTAACGCCGACTTCGACGGCGACCAGATGGCGGTTCACCTTCCGTTGTCCTATGAAGCGCAGGTCGAAGCGCACACCCTCATGCTCTCGACGAACAATATTTTCAGCCCGGCGAGCGGTTCCCCGATTATGAGTCCGTCGCAAGACATCGTTATGGGGTGCTATTACATAACGATGGAGCAGCCGGGTATGAAGGGCGAAGGAATGCGCTTTGCGTCGATCGACGAGTGCCTTCTCGCGCACTCGCTCGGCAAAGTTCACCTTCAGGCTAAGGTTGAAGTCCGACTTCCGCGCAAACGTTATAGCGGCGTAAAGTCCGACGTTCCGGGAGAAAACGTCGAGTTCGGCGTTTCCGATTCCAAATCTTCGGAATGGATTCGCGTTAAGACGACGCCGGGTCGCGTGATCTTCAATCAGATCCTCAGCGACGGAATGCCGTTCTACAATCTTCCTCAGACGTCGAAGCAACTCGCGGTCGTAATTAGCGACTGCCACGAGCTCTTGGGGCGTCGCGCGACGATTGATTTGCTCGACCGCATGATGCGACTTGGGTTTGAAGAGAGTACGAAGAGCGGACTTTCGTTTGCGACGGACGACTTGATTACGCCGCCGCAAAAGCGCGAAATTATCGAGAAGGCGGAAAAAGACGTTCAATGGCAGAACGATCAATTCCTCGACGGTATTTTCTCGGACGAAGTTCGTTACAACAACGTTCTCGACATTTGGTCCCGCGCGAGCGCGGAAGTTACCGCCACAATGTTGCAAACGTTCCAGAACGACGTGCATAAATCGGAAGAAGAAGCGTTGGCGCTCGGCGACGTAAAGCGTCGACCGCTCGGGTACGTTAATCCGGTTTACCTCATGGCGCACTCGGGGGCGCGCGGCGGTAACGAACAGATTCGTCAGCTCGCCGGTATGCGCGGACTTATGGCGAAGCCGAACGGCAAATTGATCGAGTCGCCGGTTAAGGCGAACTTCCTCGAAGGTCTGACCGTATTGGAGTATTTCAGCTCGACGCACGGCGCGCGTAAAGGTCTGTCGGACACGGCGTTGAAGACGGCGGACTCCGGATACATGACGCGTAAGCTCGCCGACGTCGCGCAGAACTGCGTCGTTACGATGCATAACTGCGGCACGAAGCGATCGGTTCTTAAGAAGATTGATCCGGCGGATCGCGGCAAGGGCAAACTTTCCAAGTTGATCGTCGGACGCGTTGCGGCGGAAACGGTTATGAATCCTTTGACGGACGAGTCGCTCGTCGAAAAGGACAAGCTCATTACGCCGGAAATCGCGCGTAAAATCGACGACGCGGGGCTCTTCACCGCGATTAAGGTGCGCAGTCCGATGACGTGCGACGCCGAGCTTGGCGTCTGCTCTTTGTGCTACGGTATGGATCTTTCGACGAGCCAACTCGTTGAAGAAGGCATGGCGGTCGGTATTATCGCCGCGCAAAGTATCGGCGAGCCGGGCACGCAGTTGACGATGCGTACCTTCCACATCGGCGGCGTTGGTCAGCACAACGCGGTCGACACCGAGATCAAGGCGCGCGAGGCCGGCGTTGTGAAGTTCTCCGACATGGAGGTCGTCAAGACCCGCTTCCAAAATCGCGACGTCATGATCGTCTTGAGTTGTCGCACGAACGGCGGCGTCTGCATTTGCGACAAGAAAAGCGGATACTCCAAGGAGATCATTCAGCTTCCCGACGGCGCCGAAGTCCTTGTTGCGGAAGGGGATCGCGTCGAGAAAGACGCGACGATCGCGCGCGCGCAGAACTCCAAGCTCTTGATCGCTCGTTCCGAAGGTTTCGTTAAATTCAAGGAAATCGACGAAGAGACTTCGCGATTTGAAGAAGACGCGAACACCGGTCAGCAGCACATGACGATTACGGAACTCCGCGGCGATCGCCGACCGGAGATCGAAATCGTCTCCAACGACGGTCAGAACACGTTCGAGACCTATCAGTTGCCGAGTAAGACGACGATCGAAGTTACGGAAGGCGAACCGGTTAAACGCGGTACGATTCTCGCTCAGCTTCCTCAGGACATTAGCGGAACGCAAGACATTACGACGGGTCTTCCGCGCGTGCAAGAGATTTTCGAAGCGCGCCGACCGAAAGATCAGGCCGTTATGGCGCAAATCGACGGCGAAGTCGAGATTCAACGCAAGCGCGTTCATAATAAGCAGATCATTAAGATCATTAAGCCGAATCCGAACGGCGGAGATCCGATCGAGAAGTTGCATGAAATTCCGCAAGGCAAGCGCATTCTTGTCTTTACCGGCGACCATGTTACGAAAGGTCAGGCTCTTACGGACGGGCAACTTGTACCGCACGATATTCTCGCGATTTGCGGCGAAGAGGCGGTGCAACAGTACCTGATCGAAGAAGTTCAGAAAGTTTACCGCAGTCAGAACGTAGGCATTAACGACAAGCACATCGAAGTGATTCTCGCGCAAATGCTGCGTCGTAAGCGCGTTACGGACGGGGGCGACACGTCGTTGCTCGTCGGCGACGAAGTCGACAAGTTCGAATTCCAGCGTCGTAATCGCGAACTCGAAGGTTGCGTTAAGATTACGCGACCCGGCGACACGCGATTCAAGGAAGGAGACGTTGTCGAGCGCGCGCAATTCGACGAAGAGAACACTCGCGTGCGCGAAGAGAACGAGAACGCCGAACTGGCGACTTACGTTTCGCCGAAGCCTGCGAAGGGCGTGCTCAAGCTGCTCGGTATTACGAAGGCGGCGGTTCAAAGCGACTCGTTCCTTTCTGCGGCGAGCTTCCAAGAGACGACGAAGGTGCTTACGGAAGCGGCGTTGTCCTACAAGATCGACCGACTCGTCGGTTTGAAAGAGAACGTCATTTTGGGTCGTCTTATTCCGGCGGGAACCGGGTTCTCGAAGTATCGGAAGGCGTCCTGGACGTACATTGGCGATCCTCGCGACGTCATAACGACGACTTACGACTTCCACGACACGAGCAGTCAAACGCTCCTCGACGGCGGCTCCAACGACGCCGGCGGTTTGACGTCGTTGGAGAACGATCTCCAGAATCCCGGCAGCTTCGACGAAGTCGGCGACGATAGCCGAATCGCCGGTTTTGGGTCCGACGACGAGATCCTCGGGAACGAAGACTTCTTTGATCCGTTCCAAGACGAACCGGGCGAGTCCGATGAATAAGATCTAGGAATCGCAATGAGTTAGACAGAACGCCTCCGAACCTCGACGCGTCGAATCGGTTCGGGGGCGTTTTTTTTTGAAACGTCGTTTGGTGAACGTGAGGCGCGCGTGCGAAAGTCGCTTGGGGTAAGATGACGACGCATTGGTTTGAAATAATCGGCGAGGGCGCCGAAACAGTAGAACGCGGCGAGTCGGTCGCAGGAACGCCGTTGTCGGATCTTCTGCGCGATCGCGGTTACGAGCTTGCGTTCGATTGCGGGGGGCGCGGACGTTGCGGACGATGTCGGGTTCGGATAGAAGGTCCGGCGTCCGATTCGAGTCTGTCGATCGGTCGCGAGGTCTTGGCGTGCCAGACGCGCCTCGTCGCTTCGGGGTTGCGGATCGACGCGACGCGTCTTTCGAGAGGCGCCGGGCTTGCGTTGGTCGGGGCGGAAACGCGACGTTCACGCGCGACGCGGCTTCAGGCGTCGGATTTGACGGAGTCGGAGCGATTAGGCGGCTGGGGCGTCGCGATCGATTTGGGAACGACGACGCTGGAGAGCGCGTTTGTCTCGCAGTCGAGCGGGCGCGTTTATCGAATGGAGGCGCGGCGGAACGCTCAGGCGTCGTTTGGGGGGGACGTTGTGTCGCGAATCGCGCATTGCGCGGCGGACGCGTCGAACGTCGAGAAGCTGAGGCGTTTGGCGACGCGGGGGATCGAGTCGATGATCGAGTCGGGGGTCGCGGCGCTTTCGATCAAGGCGGAGCAGGTGGAGGAGCTCGTCGTTGCGGGCAACACGACGATGGAGCTTTTGCTTTTAGGGGTTGATCCGACGCCGTTGGGTCGCGCGCCGTTTCATGTGGCGGAGCGACGCTTTTCGTCGCGAAGTTGGGGCGAGGTCGAAGTCGGTTCGTCGTTTTCACACGCGCGATTGCGAGTTTTTCCCGTTTTTTCGGCATTCGTAGGCGGAGACGTTCTCGCAGGATACGCCGTTTTACGTCGTCGAGGGGCGTTTGTTCGCGGGAGAACGGTTCTCTTTCTTGACGTGGGCACCAACGGGGAATCGATTCTTTGGCGGGACGGGCGGGCGTACGCGACGTCGACGGCGGCGGGTCCGGCGTTTGAAGGCGCGGACATATCGCAGGGTACGACGGCGACGCCGGGCGCGATATATCGAATCGACGCGGACGCGTCGTCGGGGCGTTGGGAGGCTCGTACGCTCGGGGATTTGTCGGCGCGCGGCGTATGCGGGTCGGGGCTTGTCGACGCGCTTGCGGCGTGTCTGGATTTTGGTCTGATCGGCGCGAACGGGCGCGTTGCGAGTTCCGCCGTTCGCGCGCGAGGCGAGGCGGGGATTGCGGCGCGCTTGGTCGGATCGGGACGCGATCGCGCGGTAACGATTTCAAACGCGCTCGAAGGGGAAGGCGTCGTGAGACTGACGCAGCGGGACGTTCGTCAGGCGCAGCTTGCGATCGGCGCGGTGAAGACGGGCAGGCGATTTCTCTTGGAGGCTGGGGACGCGCGCGAGCGCGATTTGGACGCGGCGTTTTTGGCAGGCGGATTTGGCGGCGCGTTGCAGATCGACAACGCGCGGCGAATCGGACTTCTTCCCGGCGAAGTCGCGTCGAGTCGCGTCGCGTATCTGGGGAACGCGTCCCTTGAAGGGGCGATCGGCGCGCTTCGGGGTGAAATCGACTGGCGTGAGCTTGCGGAAGCGATCGATCAGGTTGAGATCGTGAATCTGGCGACGCGCGAGAATTTCGCCGAAGTCTTTGCGAAATCGACGATTTTTCCGGAATGATTTGTGAGAAGAGCGCCTCGAAATTTCAACGGGGCGTTTTTTACGGAAATAAATGTCAACCGGTTTTTGTTTTGCGGTTGACAATCAAGAAAGAGCGATTATAATCTTGGCGAGATAAGGAACGAGGACGATGTTGAAGGACGAGATATTATCGGCGTTGGAGTCGCGACGCGGCGAATATTGTTCAGGCGAGGCGTTGGCGGCGCAGTTTCACGCGTCGCGCGCGGCGATTTGGAAGTGCGTGGAGCAGTTGCGGAAGGCGGGCTTTGCGATCGACGCCGCAAATAACAAGGGATATATGTTGCGCGCGGACTCGGACGCGATATCGGAGCCGGGAATTCGCAAGTATTTAACGCGTAACGATTTTTATCGATTTGAGATAAAAGAGGAGACCGGTTCGACGAACGACGACGCGCGCGAGCGCGGACTTGAAGGCGCGGCGGAAGGACTCGTAGTGATTGCGGATCGTCAGACGCGCGGACGCGGCAGGCGGAATCGGTCGTTCTTTTCGCCGAAGGGAACGGGCGCGTATATGAGCGTTCTTTTGCGACCGCGCGGCGTACCGATCGCGCAATCGACGCGCATAACGACGTTGGCGGCCGTTGCGGTATGTCAGACGGTAGAGGAGCTTTCCGGTCGGAAGACGGAGATAAAGTGGGTCAACGACGTTTTGATCGACGGCAAAAAGATATGCGGTATTTTAACGGAAGCGTCGATGGGCGTCGAACTCGGGGAAATCGACCGCGCCGTATTAGGCGTTGGCGTCAACGCGTTCGAGCCGCCGAACGGATTTCCGGAGGAACTGCGCGAGATAGCGACGAGCGTCTTTTCCAGGTCGTCCGGTAACGAACGGAACCGCTTAATCGCGGCGTTTCTGAATCGATTCGCCGATTTGTATTTTGCGGAGAAGGACGACGTTCTTTTGTCGGAATATCGCGCGCGCTCTTGCACGGTGGGGCGCGAGATCGTCGTCAATCTGCCGAACGGCGAGACGCGGGAAGGCGTGGCGCTGGCGATCGACGACGCGTTTCGACTTGAAGTGGAGTATGCGGACGGCACGCGCGCGCTTTTGACGTCCGGCGAAGTGAGCGCGCGGATAAAGTAACGAGCTAGGCAACGACTAGGCTGTAAGGAGCGAAGAGATGAAAGCGCTCGAAGAAGCGTTGGATCGCGTTTTATCATGCGGCGAGATATCTCGGGACGAGGCGCTGGTATTATATCGGGACGCGCCGTTGGAGGAGTTGACGCGCGCGGCGGACGCAATACGACGCGCGCGTTGCGGGACGACGTTCGATCTTTGCGCGATCATTAACGGGAAGAGCGGGCGCTGTTCGGAGAATTGTCGATTCTGCGCGCAGTCGGCGCACAACGGGGCCAAGATCGACGAGTACGAGCTACTCTCGGCGGACGAGATCGTCGCGGGCGCGAAGCGCGCCGAGGCGGCGGGCGTCTTACGATTCTCGATCGTAACGTCGGGAAAGCGACTGTCGTCGCGCGAGGTCGATCAGCTTTGCGAGGCGATACGTCGAATTCGCGCGGAGACGTCGCTCGCCGTCTGCTGTTCCTCCGGTCTACTTTCCGTCGAGTCGTTTCGAGCGTTGAAGGCGGCGGGCATGACGCGCGCGCACAATAATTTAGAGACGTCGCGGCGTTTTTTCCCGTCGATTTGCACGACGCATAGTTACGACGAGAAACTTGCGGCGTTGCGCGCGGCGCGCGAGGCGGGGCTGTCCTTGTGTAGCGGCGGTATTTTCGGGCTGGGCGAGACGGCGGAAGATCGGATCGACATGGCGCTGACGCTTCGCGACGTCGGGGTCGAGAGCGTTCCGATCAATATCCTGAACGCGATACCTGGGACGCCGTTGGCGGAGACGGCGCCGTTGACGTCGACGGACGCGCGGCGGATCGTCGCGATCTATCGATTTCTTCTTCCGACGGCGTCGATTCGGCTTGCCGGCGGGCGGGGACTGCTCGACGATTTTGGATTTCGATGTTTTGAGTCAGGCGCGAACGCGACGATTACCGGCGCCATGTTGACGACCGGCGGGGTCGACGCGAAGAGCGATCTTCAAATGATTAGAATCCTTGGATATCGACCCGGATTAGACGGGCGGGAAGGAGAGAGCGCGCGGTGAGTAAGAATCTTTACGTCGTCGGAACGGGCACGGACGTTGGTAAGACGTACGCGGCGGCGCTGATCGCGAAGAAATTAAAGGACGCAGGCGAGAGCGTCGCGTACTTTAAGGCGGCGGCGAGCGGTTGCGAGCGTGACGCGGGCGGGCGGCTATTTTCCGGGGACGTTCGTCACGCGTTGACGATCGGCGGGCTTGTCGAGGAGGAGTCGGAGGCGTGTCCGTTCCTTTACGAGGCGGCGGTATCGCCGCATCTTGCGGCGCGTTGGGAAGGTCGTCCGTTCGACGTCGAAGTTGCGCGCGCGGCGTTTTTAAGGCTTTCTGAACGGTACGATTACGTCGTTCTCGAAGGGGCGGGCGGAATTTTTTGTCCGATGAGTCTGGAGCCGAAAAGACTGTTGTTAATCGATATCATTCAGTCGTGGGGAACGCCGACGCTCCTCGTATCGGAATCGGGGTTAGGCGCGATCAACGCGATCGTCGCTTCGGCGTTGGCGTTGCAAAGCGCAGGCGTCGAACTGAAAGGAGTCGCGTATAACCGTTATCATGGAACTCTGATGGAGGAGGACAACGTAGCGACGGTCTCGAAGAGTTTTGATTTACCGCAACGCGCGTTGATTCGTGAGAATGAAGTCGAGCTTCAAGTTGAAGTCGACGAAGTTAGATCATGGTTTAATTAGTCTTAACGCAAGGAACGCTTTATGCTTTGGTATCCTTACGCACAGATGAAGACGGTTTCGGCGCCGTATGAAATCGTCGACGCCGACGGGGTTTATCTTCATACGCGCGATCGGCGGTTAATCGATTCGATCTCGTCGTGGTGGGCTGTCGTACACGGGTATCGTCATCCGGCGCTAACGTCGGCGATTATCGATCAGGCGGCTCGTTTTTCTCACGTTATGCTCGGCGGACTGGCGCACGAACCGGCGCGCGAACTTGCGGATAAGCTCGCGTCGATTTTGCCTGGCGACTTGGATTACGTTTTCTTCTCCGACTCCGGGAGCGTCGGGGTCGAGGTCGCGATTAAGATGGCGTTGCAGAAGCGCGTCAATATGGGCGAAACGAATCGCGATCACATTTTAGCGTTGGAGAACGCGTACCACGGCGACACTTTTAAGGCGATGGAAGTCGGGGACGACGAGGATTATCATTTCATTTTGAACGCTTACGGGCGCGATCCGCGCATTTTAAAGATTCCGACGACGCTCGACGCGTTGGAAGAGGTCTTTGCCCGTAGCGGCGAGCGACTCGCATGCTTTATTGTCGAGCCGCGTCTGCAATGCGCAGGCGGCATGAGGATCCATTCGATCGAATTTTTGCAACGGGCGCGGTCGCTTTGCGATCAGTACGACGTAGACTTGATTTTCGACGAGGTGGCGACCGGCTTCGGCCGCACCGGCGATCTTTTCGTCTCAAATCGAGTTTCGCCTGATATCGTCGTCTTAGGCAAGGCTCTGACTGGCGGTTATTTAGGACATGCGGCGACCGTAGCGAATCGCAAGGTGTGGGAGGCGTTTTACGACGACGATCCGCAGAAGGCGCTCATGCACGGACCGACGTTTATGGGGAATCCGTTGGCGTGCGCGGCGGCGTTGGCGTCGATCAAGCTCTTTGAAACGGAGGATTACCTATCGAAGATCGCGCGAATCGAGGCGATAACGCGCCGCGAACTCGAAGGCTTCTCCGATCCGCGAATCAAAGAGATCCGTATTTTAGGCG
>ONGM01000250.1 GCA_900317365.1 uncultured Planctomycetota bacterium | reverse complement strand
TTTTCCAGGCTCGCTTCGCTTCGCCTTGTTAAGCGTGAGACGAGGGCGTTTACAACCTGATAAGCGACCAACGGGAGCGACGATTTGAAAACCGCGCGGGAGCGCGAAACGGGATCCAACGTCCGAACGTTGGCGCCGTCGGCGCGGCTGTCGACTCCTTGCGTTCAATCGGGTATAATGCGCTTACGACAGGAAGGCATTGGCGCAGGTCCTGTTGCGATTTTATCGACGCTCCCGTAAGGACGAAAAAAGGATGACGAATCGTTTACTTTGCATTTTTTCAGCGTTCGCCCTCGCGTGCGCTTTTTCCTATGAGATTTCGCCCCTTTCGCGCGCAATGTCGCAAGAGGCGTCGGCGGACGCTTCGCTCGTCGCGAGGGACGGGCAGGCGACGGACGCCTCCGATTCGGACGCGTTCTCTATCGGATCCGACCGCTGGACGCTGAATCTGGAATTGAAATCGGACGGCGCCCTACTGCGAGGCGGCGCGTTCGGCGAAATTCGTCTGCTCGAATCCGAACTCTTTCACGCGCGCGTCGTCAACGTTGAAACCGGCGCCACGAACGAACTGTCTTCCTCCTCACACTGGAAATCAGTCGAAAAGAATGCGTCGCCGGATCTCCTGACCCTGCGCTTTATCGAATCGGAAACCTGTCCCGGAATCTCCGCCGAACTCTCCGCTAAAATCGATCAACTCGGCGTGTCATGGTCCCTCGCACTCCGGAACGAATCGACCGCCTTCGCCCCCCTCGACGCGTCCGTTCCCACCGTCGTCGTCGAAGCCTCGCCGCTGAATCTGTTCGTTCCCGATCGATCCGGACGCGCGATTCTCAACGCCGGCGCCCAAGGATTTCAAAGCGCCTATTCCTATCCCGACCACGTTGCGTCAATGCAATATTTCGCCTTCTGGGGGGAACAAGGCGGCGTTTACCTCGGCGCACACGATCCCGCCGCGTCTGTGAAAACCTTTGTCGTCAACGTTAAAAACGGCGTCGGCTCACTTAAAACGACGATTCCCGCCGTCGACTGCAAGCGACCCGGCGCATCCTTTGCAATAGGCTACGAAACGCGCTGGGAGGCGTTTGAAGGCGACTGGTTCGACGCGACGACGCTCTATAAGGAATTCGTCGAAACCCGCGCGCAGTGGCTGCCTGAAAAAGGTCGCCCCGACGTCGATCCCCGATTCAAAGCCGTTCCCTTCTGGATTTGCGACTATATTCCGAATTCCGAACGCCAAGGGGACGCCCGACCAATGACCCTAGCGACCGTCTCCGAACGATTCGGTAAAGACTATTGGGTCGACGCCGCTATTCAACTGCGTAAGCGTCTCGGCGTTCCGATCGCCTATCAAGTCTATAACTGGCACGAAATTCCGTTCAATATCAATTACCCGCATTTCTTGCCGGCGCGTCCCGAATTTCTCGAGGGGCTGAAGAAACTCAAGGCCGCCGGAATCTATGTTTGCCCTTACATTAACGCGGTCAGTTGGGAAATGGACGACGCCGACGAAGGTTTCGACCCGAATTTCGCCAATCTTGGAATTCATGGCGTCGCCCGCAATAGGAACAACGAACCCGTTTACTTCGAATATCCTCAAATTAAGTCGACGGGTCGCAAGACGCGTCTGGCGCCGATGTGCCCCGGATTTCAACCTTGGCGCGAGATCATAAGAAAGGTCGCGCGCGAGATAGAATCGACGGCGCCGGTCGACGGTATTTATTTTGATCAAGTCTCCGCCGTGGCGCCGACGCCGTGCGTAAGCGCGGAACACGAGCACCTTCCCGGCGGCGGCTCCTGGTGGTCCGAAAAATACAACCTCATGATGCAGACGATCAAAGAGGAGAAGCCCGCCGACGCGTTCTACTATAGCGAATCGAACGCGGAACCCTACGCGAAAACCTTCGACGGCTTTTTGACCTGGATTTGGACGAGAGGCGATCTTGTCCCCGCCTTTCCCGCGATCTATTCGCAATATATTGTTATGCTCGGGCGCTACACCGACGGCGCGACGCGCGACGACGACGATTATTTCCGCTTTCACCTCGCTCAAGCGCTCCTTTTCGGACAGCAACTCGGGTGGATTAACGCCTGCGTCGTCTACAATGACGATAGAATGGAATTCCTTGAAAAGCTGACGCGCGTTCGTTTCGAGCTGACCGACCTGTTCGTCGAGGGAACGTTGCGGCGCCCGCCCCGAGTTTCGACGAATCTCGCCCCGAAGGAGTCGTTCGGAATTCATATGGATCAGGTTCTCGCAGGCGTCTGGTCTTCAAAGGACGACTCTGAAACGACGCTTATTGTCGTGAACGTATCGTCCGAACGCGCCGAAGCCCAAATTGGACTCTTTCCTAAGGAATACGGCGTCGATTGTCCGGAGACTCTCACGACGACCCTCGAGCCGCAGTCCGTGCTGATTTATCGGTGGCCAGCCCTCGGACGCTAACGCTCCGTTCGCGCAATCTTTGGACGTTTGAGTCGTTTTGAGTTCGAAACGCGACCTTTCAACCATTCGAGCGCTAAGGCGCACTGCGAGGCAATCAATGAGTCAATCGCAACAATCGTCGAGGCAGCCCCAGGCGGGCGACCCGTTGGAACTCGCGATCAAGGGGGTGAAGGCGGTCTTTCGGTACTGCCCGCCGGGTAGGTTTCTCATGGGGAGCCCTGAAGACGAAGCGGAACGTAAGGGAAATGAAACGCAACATGAGGTAACGCTGACGCGCGGTTTTTGGCTATTGGAGACTTCGGTAACGCAGAGGCTTTGGGAAGCGGTAACGGGTGAGAATCCGAGTAAGTTTAAGGGAGCCGCCGCGCGTCCTGTTGAGAAAGTTTCCTGGAAAGATTGCGATAGGTTTATTGGGAATCTCAATAGCGCCGGTTTGGCGCCGGAAGGTCTGAGATTTGATTTTCCAACGGAGGCGGAGTGGGAATACGCATGTCGAGCGGGCGCGAGGACGCCGTTTAGCTTTGGAACGGCATTAAACGGCGACAAGGCGAATTGCGACGGGTACTTTCCCTACGGTACGACGGAAAAAGACGTCTTCCTTGAAAAAACGTCGCCGGTGAAGAGTTATGCGCCGAACGCGTGGGGACTCTACGATATGCACGGAAACGTTTTGGAGTGGTGTAAGGACTGGTACGGCGAGTACCCTTCGGGTTCAGTAACAGATCCGCAAGGCTCTTTAAGCGGCTCGCGTCGCGTTCTGCGCGGCGGCTGTTGGTTCGATTACGCCGAGTACTGCCGATCCGCCTATCGGAGCTGCTGCGATCCTTCCGGCAGGGGCAACAGCGTCGGGTTCCGCCTCGCCCTCAGGTCGGTAGAGTAGCGAGCCAGTGGTCTTTCGAGTAGCGTAGTCTCGTAGCGGCGCAAGGGTTTGTCCTTCGCCACCGAGACGTAGCGTGTCGAAAGACTCTAGGCGGACGCCGACCGTTTAATCGGAAGCATAGCTCCCCCGTTGACGAACGCGCCGTTCTCCAATATATTCGATCTTACAGATTTTTGACCGACTTTTTATTGTCGAATCATGGTAATGATAAGTGCGCATCGACGCGCCGCGTTTGATTCGAGTCCTTAAGAAGAGGTTTCCTGATGGTTCGTGAAATTCTCGCGATCGGCGTCAACGCGTATAACGATCCTCGTTACGTTAATCTGCAAGGCGCGCATGCAGACGCGGCGGCGGTTCTTTCTTTTTTTGCGAACGAGCTTCCGAAAGAGCGCCGCTTTGAAGTCGCGACGTTGCAGGAGGATCCCGAAGTCGAGGAAGTCAAGGATTATCTTGAGTCCGCGCTGGATCGTCAGGACGACGATTCGACATTTATCTTTTATTTTGCCGGGCACGGCGTAAGCGTCGGGGACGAGCAGTTTTTGCTTTGTCGCGACGCGTCGGAGGCGTCGACGGAAGGTGAAGGAAGCGTCTGCGCCGGCGCTTTGGATATGGAGTATATGCGCCGCTTTTCGCAGCGCGGTAAGGGTAATATTCTTTTCATTTACGACGTTTGTCGTAGCGCGGTCGAAAATGGTAAGGACGACTTTGGCGGCGCTTCCGGGTTTAAAGACTGCACGTCGGAGGCGCCGAATCCGGAGGAATACGGCGGCTCCGGGTTGCGTTTCGCCGTCGTCTCTTGCGGCGCCGGGGAGCGTTCAACGGACGACGGTAGGTTCGTCGCCGCGCTCCTCGACGAAATGCGTGAAAGGCTCAACGCAGGCGAGAGCGTTTGTCTTGACGACGCGCTCGTCCAAGGAACGTATGATCGCCTAGGCAAGGGAGGTCAACGTCCTGAGGCGTCAGGCGCGCCCTTCGATCTTGCGCCTGCCTGCGCGGCGTCTTGGAAACTCCGGAACTCGGAGGTAGGCGCTAACCGATCGTTCGATTTGGCGTCGGTGAAAGACAGTTCAGGTCTCGCGCAAACGTTGATATTGTTGACTATTGCCGTCTTGTTGGTTGTCGCAATTTCACTCATGATGCGGAACGGCGCCCATGACGCGAGCACAAGGGATTCTAATAGCCTGTCTGAAGGCTTTCCGGGCAACAAGGGCATTTATATCGACGAACAACGCAGAACGCAGGAATCAAAGGCGAACAAGATATCGGAAATGTTGCTAGAGCACGAAGAGCTTTCCCGACGTCTTGAAGATTTGAAGGGTAGAGTCGGTTCGGAGAAAGCGGTCGAACTCGAAAAAATGTTGGAGAAAAATAAGACGCTTATAGACCAGCTTTCGCATATGAGAAAGAAGACGTATTTAACGTCTGATAGGCTTGCCATACAGGCGACGCAACTTAATAATTTACGCAGTCAAAGCTACAGGCTTGAAACGTCTCTTGCGGAGTCTCAACAAGAATCGTCGAACGAATCCAAACTAATCGACGAGTTGGGTCGTCGGTTTATTCGAATACCTTGCGGTAACTTTCAAATGGGGAACGTTCTTTCGGCGAGCGAAATAGCGAAACGTTGGGGAGGCGACGAGAAAAACTACGCCGACGCTCCTCAACACGTAGTCGCGCTGACAAAAGATTACTACCTTTGCGAATATCCGGTAACGCGCGGTGAATTTGCGCAATTTGTCGCCGAGACAGGCTACAAAACGATGGTGGAGGAAAACGGCGCCGCGCTCGGTATTAACGGCGACGGTGAATGGAACGTCGTCCGCGGGTTAACGTGGCGCGATCCGGGCTTTAAACAAACGAAGAAAGATCCTGTCGTATGCGTGTGTTGGTACGACGCGCAGAAGTATGTCGATTGGTTGAACGAGAAGTATGGCGATAAACTTCCCAGCGGCTTTCAGTACGCCTTGCCGACGGAAGCGGAATGGGAACGGGCGTGTCGGTCAGGTACGGATACGGTTTTTTTCTGGGGTAGCGACGCCGCCGAGGACGGGAAAGGGTATTTGAACGGCGCGGACGAAACCGGCGCGCCTAGCGGCAAGAAGTGGAAGCGTTATTTCCCATTTAGCGACGGATACGCGACGACGTCCCCTGTCGGTGAGTTCAAACCGAATAACTGGGGATTATACGATATGTTAGGGAATGTGTACGAATGGTGTTCCGACTGGTACGGCGACTATTCGCTGAACGCGACGACGGATCCGATCGGACCTGCGATTGGATCATATCGGGTCGTTCGCGGCGGTAGTTGGTTCCATTCCGCCGAAGGTTGTCGTTCGGCTTATCGGAGACGTCAATCGCCGACCGTAGCGAGCGCGGACGTCGGGTTTCGCCTGGCGATTCGCCCAACGCGATCCGAAGAACTCACCGAGCGGAAGCCTGGTCTCGCGCCTTGATCCGACGCAAGGTTCGGACGTTGGAATTTGCCTACCGTCCGATATTTAGTCTTTCTTGCAGTCAAACTCATGGAGAAATGACGAATGAGTCTGTCGCTAAAATCAACTTCACCGACTTTAGCAGGCGATCCGCTGGAACTCGAAATCAAGGGGGTGAAGGCGGTCTTTCGGTACTGCCCGCCGGGTAGGTTTCTCATGGGGAGTCCTGAAGACGAAGCGGAACGTCTTTATAACGAAACGCAACATGAGGTAACGCTGACGCGCGGTTTTTGGCTATTGGAGACTCCGATAATGCAGAGGCTTTGGAAAGCGGTAACGGGTAAGAATCCGAGCGAGTTTAAGGGAGCCGCCGCGCGTCCTGTTGAGACCGTTTCCTGGGAAGATTGCGATAGGTTTATTGAGAATCTCAATAGCGCCGGTCTGGCGCCGAGAGGTCTGAGATTTGATTTTCCAACGGAGTCGGAGTGGGAATACGCGTGCCGAGCGGGTACGACTACGCCGTTTAGCTTCGGAACGGCATTGAACGGCGATAGGGCGAACTGCGACGGAAACAATCCCTACGGAACGATGGAAAAAGGCGTTTACCTTGGCGAAACGACGCCGGTGAAGAGTTATGCGCCGAACGCGTGGGGACTTTATGATATGCACGGGAACGTATTGGAGTGGTGCAAGGACTGGTACGGCGCTTACCCTTCGGGTTCCGTAACAGATCCGCAAGGACCGTCAGGCGGCTCGGGCCGCGTCCTGCGCGGCGGCAGTTGGCACGTTATCGCCGGGAGCTGCCGATCCGCCAACCGGTACCACAACGCCCCTTCCACCCGGAACCTCTACTGCGGGTTCCGCCTCGCCCTCAGGTCGGCAGAGTAGGGAGCAGGCAGTCTTTCGAGCAGCGTAGTCTCGTAGCGGCGAGAGGGCTTGTCCCTCGCCGTCGAGACGTAGCGGAACGAAAGACTCCGGAGGCAGGCTTGGAGGTTTGATCCGTTTGTATTCCGAAACGTAATCATTCGAGCGCTAAGGCGCGCAGTGAGTCAATCAATGAGTCAATCGCAACAATCGTCGAGGCAGCCGCAGGCGGGCGACCCGCTGGAACTCGCGATCAAGGGGGTGAAGGCGGTCTTTCGGTACTGCCCGCCGGGTCGGTTTCTCATGGGGAGTCCTGACGACGAAGCGGGACGTTTCTACAACGAAACGCAACACGAAGTAACGTTGACGCGCGGTTTTTGGCTATTGGAGACTCCGGTAACGCAGAGGCTATGGGAAGCGGTAACGGGTGAGAATCCGAGCGTGTTTAAGGGAGCCGCCGCGCGTCCTGTGGAATATGTTTCCTGGGAAGATTGCGACAGGTTTATTGAGGTTCTCAATAGCGCCGGTTTGGCGGCGGAAGGTCTGAGATTTGATTTTCCAACGGAGTCGGAGTGGGAATACGCGTGCCGAGCAGGTACGACGACGCCGTTTAGCTTTGGAACGGCATTGAACGGCGATAAAGCGAACTGCGACGGTGTGGTTCCCTACGGAACGACGGAAGAAGGCGTCGACCTTGTAGAAACGACGTCTGTGAAGAGTTATG
>ONGM01000069.1 GCA_900317365.1 uncultured Planctomycetota bacterium | reverse complement strand
CCCGGGGTGTCGAGTTCGGCAAGGTCTTTTAAGACGGCGTCGGCAGGTCGGGAGTACTCTTTAGCGCCGACGCCGGCCTTTTCCACGTTTGCGGCGTATCCGCAGGTCGGGCAGTAGACGACGTCGTCTTCGCCGTTCGGGGAAGGTATCATGAACTCGTGCGAGCCGCTTCCTCCGATCGCGCCGTTGTCCGCTTCGACAGGCAGGTAAGGCAGGCCGCAACGCTCGAAGATCGCGCAGTACGCGGCGTACATTCGTTTGTAGGTCTCGTCGAGGGATTCAAGATTGGTGTGGAAGGAGTACGCGTCCTTCATAATGAATTCGCTCGTTCGCAGCACGCCGAACTTCGGGCGCTCTTCGTTGCGGAATTTCGTCTGAATCTGATAGAGGGTAATCGGGAGCTGACGATAGCTCGAGACGTATTGGGAGACAAGGCTCGTGATCTCTTCTTCGTGGGTGGGGCAGAAGACGACGGGCGTCTTTGTTCCGCCGCGCGCGAGGGTCGTCTTAATGAGCACGTTTCCGAAGGCTTCGACGCGGTTCGTCTGCTCGTAGAGGGACTGCGGGCAAAGCGCGGACATAAAGAGTTCGACGGCGCCGGTCTTATTGATCTCTTCGCGCACGATTTGAGTCGCTTTCTGCATGACGCGCCATCCCAACGGCAGGTACGCGTAAGCTCCCGCCATAACCTGCGAGATCATACCGGCGCGCAGCATGAGAATATGACTGGGGATTTCCGCGCCGTTCGGCGTTTCCTTCATCGTTGGAATTAACGTTTGAGACCATTTCATCGTAGAATCTTCTCCTAAAAGTAACCGTCGTCTTTCGACCGCTCAACGGCGCGTTCGCGAGTTCGTGCAAATTCGCGCCCATTATATTATATAGAGAGTATGACGTTTGAAAGGGGATTCGTCAAGAGATTCCCGGTCGCGACGACGGCGGCGCGTAGAATTTCGCGCGGATATTTGAGCCTGAAAAACGACTGAGAAACGGCGCGTTGAATGGAGAGGAGAAAAGGCGGGCGGAAGGCGGAAATAAAAAAGACGACTCGACGTTGCGATCGAGTCGTCTTTTTACGTTATGAATCGGAATTGCGATCCGCTACAGCATTCTTCCTCCAAAGATACCGAAGCCGCCGAAGGGACGACCGCCGCCGAATCCAGGGGACGCTTCAGGCGTCGACGACGAGTTGAACGCGTTCATTCCGTTGCTCGTCGCGTGCGGGGTCGTGTCGTATAGGGGCGGATCGTTCGCCATCGTCGTAATTTTTTTCGGTGTGTTCGGCATCCCGTTCGCGGTAACGACAGGCGCTTTTGCGTCGATCGTTGCGGCGGAGGATTCTTTCGCTTCGTTCGGGGCCGGACGATCGATCACGAGCCCGGTGGCGCCGCCGCGTTGCGTAATCGCGTTGTTCTGCAATGGACGACGGTAGTTGTCGTACCCGCCGTATTGGTCTTTTCCGCCGTGATCGATCACGAAGCTGAAGTTCGCGCCGCAGTTCGTCGGGGAGTGATACGAAATACTCGTCGCCGCGTAGCCTTGGTAATTGCCGAGGTAAACGTCGTCGCCGCGATAGTTCATGAGCACGCCGATACTTCCTTCTCCGCCGGAACCTTGCGTGAGTCCGCCGGTCGCTTCGAAGCGGTCGTTTCCTTCAATATCGACGAGGAATCCGGCGCCGAGGTCCCAGCCCATGCCGGTTCCCATAATCGTGCCCCCGTAAACGTCGGAGCCTCTGTCGTCGAAGAGGTATCCGCACGCATAGTGGCAACCCCAACCGCATCCGAAACGCTGCCAGCGTCTCTCGCGACGCGCCGTACCGTCGTACATCGTCGACGTCGCCGCGTAACGAATATCGTTCCCGTCGAAGTCGCGCGCGAAACCGATTCCCATCCAGTATCCGCCGCCGTGTCCGAAGTAATCGAACTCGTACGCGTCGTCCCCGGCGCCGTCGAGTAAGCAACCGACGCCGCCGCACGCCACGCGGCGAATACCCGCGCCGACTCCTTGACCCCAGCCGTCGTAGCCCGGATGCTCCGGATAAGAGTCGAAATAATAGCCCCCGACGTAATAATGATCGTTCCCCGTCGTGTCGACGCACGCCGCAAAGCCGCCCGGCCCGCCGACGCCCTGCGCGAAGAGCGCGCCGCGATAGTCGTCGCATCCGCTTTGATCGAGAAGCAAGCCGAACCCGCTAATCGACGTCCCTTGGCATCGCAGGAACCCGAGGTACTTGTCGTCGCCGCCCCCGTTAATGAGCGCGCCGAATCCGCCGATCGCGCTGCCTTGGCAGACGTCTTTCGCAACGTAAGTGTCCTTGCCCCCTTGGTCGTACCAGACGCTGACCCCGAGGATCGCCCCGCCTTGGATCGCCGCGCTGCTGCCGACGTATTCGTCGTTGTCTCCGCCTAAGTCGATAACGACGAGAATCGGACGATTCAGAACGCAAGAGCCTTCTCGATAGACGTCGTTTCCGCCGAGATCAATGACGCAGCACGCGTTCGGATATTTGTCGAGTTCCCAAATCGTGCGCGTCTTATCGCCGATGAGAATATCGCCAGCTTGAGTCTTAACGCAGACGACCGTTTGGTCGTTGTTGATTTGAACTTTCTGCCCGACGGAATTGAAATCAAGTTGCGCCAATTGCGCGAGGTTCTCTTCCCCGAGGCACGCAAGAATCGCTTCCCCGGCGTTGTAGAGTTCGCTCTTGCTCATTCTTTCGAGCGCGTCGATTAAATATTGAGCGCGACCGCGCGATTCGACGGTGTGTCCGCTCACGACCTGAGCGCAGAAGATCTGGTGCGCTTCCGCCTTGACCGCTTCGCGATCGCGCGGACTCATCGGAGCGATTGCGCGCGCGTGGCACGCCGCCGCTTCCACGAGCGCCGCTTTTAGATTCTCAAGCGCGACGTCGGGCGAATCCGCCTTTTTAATCGCGAATCGCTCTTGACGAAGCGGGACGTCGGTGAGACTGCGCCCGAGTCGGACGCCGGAGACGACGTCTTCCATCGAGCCCATGAAAGCCTGTCCGAGCGCGTGGGAGACGCGTTCGACTTCCGGCACGGAGCTGAGCGGGTCTTGATAGAGTCGCTCGTACCACTTGAGTCGGCAACGGGAATTGAGTTCGTTGCCGGTTTGAAGACTGTTCGTTCGTCGACGAATGCTCGCGTTGTATGCGCGCCAGCGTTGATAGAGTTCGGCGCCGCCGCGCGACTTCAGATTGTCGAGCATATCGTTCGTCATCTCTTGAATCGCCTTTTCCGCGAGCGGATTGCGATAGGACTTCAAAGACGGAGTTTGCGCGGTCTTCTCTTGTTCCGTTTTCGGTTGCGCTTTTTCGGCGGCGGCGCGATCTTCGTCGGTGATCTCGCCTTCCGTGATTTGCACCTCGGCGTCCGGAGCGTCGTCGTTTCCTTCGGAGCCTTCGGAGAGCGCGCGCGCTTTTTCCTCTTCTTTGGCGTCCGCCGCCTGTTGAGCGGTCGTGTCGATTTGCGGTTCGCCTTCCGCGTCGGCGGTCGCTTCGTTCGTTTCCGACTCGGTTGTCTCAGAGTCGTTCGCGGTCGCCGTCGAGGCGTTCACGATCGGCGCAGGGGAAGCGTTGGAATCGCGGAATTTCGCGACGCCGAGCGCCGGACGACGATCTTGTTGCGCCGGGCGAGTTACGCCGAAGACGCGCGCGCCGGAAATTGCGGTCGCTTCGGAATCGTAGCGAACGCTGAGAAGAGTGGCGTCGGCGAAATTGTCGTTAAACGTCGACGCTACGAGCGCGACTTTCGACGCGTCGGCGCGCGACAAGAGACGAGAATCGGCGTCGACGCCCGCTCCTTCAACGGTTGCGAGTCGAAGGAAAACGGCGCATATTATAAAGGTGTAAATTAAGCTTTTGTTCATTTTGTAACCGACGACTTGAAGACCGCGCAGGACGAACGCGGCGAGTTCTGCTGATGAGTTGACGACTTCGTTGTGGGAACAGCGTCTCCAGTCGACGCGCTCTTTCGGAGAACCTAAATTTCTGTTCTCGAGAGTTTGCGCAAAGACGCATATTCTTATTTTCGACGAATTAGCGCGACAACTTAACGCTCGGAGTCGTGCGATTCCGTTTTTCGCGCCCTTTTAGAGATTGTTAAGACGACTGTTCTTTAAAAGTCAAAAGATATGAAATCTAGGGAATTGGCGCGAAAACTTAATTTGCGAATCGTAGCGAATTTGAACGCGCGTTGCGGAAAGAAACGCGGTTTGTGTGGACGTCGTTGAAAGACAGAAATGGGTAAAATTTGACGTCGACGGCAACGAACGAAAGAAAGTAGACTGAGGAAAATGACGCCGATCGTCGTTAAAATCGCTAATTTGCAAGTTGCGATGAAAATTTTTACAAAAAAAGGGGCGATTTCAAAGTTAATGCTTGCTTATTGCCTCGGAGTAAATTATCATTTTACAATAGGCGCTCGTGGCGTCGACGCAACCGTATGCGTCGGAATGGCGCCGAGCGGCGCGAATTTCACGCGTTGCGATCATGCGGTAATCAACGCCGGAATCGCAGTCGACGGCGATCCGACTTTCCAAAATAGGAAAACAATCCCCGTAAGACCTAGGTTCACATTAGGAGATTTTCATGAGTCGAAGTAAGTCAGCTCTTCGTTTTTGCGCTCTATTGGCGTTGATCGCCCTCTTTAGCGTCCCGATCTCGACGTCTTACGGGCAGAACTACAACAACAATAGTAACAACAACAATAATAATAATAATAACCGAAATAATAATAACAATAATAATAGCAACAATAATAATAACAACAACAGTGGCAACCGGGGCGGCGGCAATAGCTCGACGGGCGGCGTCTTCATTAACGCGGAAGGCGTTTTGAGCCGTTCGATCGCGGATCTTGGCGCTCTCGCGGAAGCGCGCGAAGAAGCGTTCAAGTCGATTCCGTCGGAACTGCGCGCGCCGAGCAAGCTCCGCAAGGTCTCTCTGAATCGTTTGGAAGCGCAAATCGCCGCCAATAACGGCGTCGTTACCGACGAAATGGCGAACCTCGCCGGTCTGACCCGAATTGAAAACGTTTTCGTCTATCCGGAATCCGGGGACGTTGTGATCGCCGGACCTGCGGAAGGCTGGATTATGAACGACGAAGGGGACAACGTCGGCGCGAAATCGGGACGTCCGACCTTGCGTCTGCAAGATCTCGTCGTTGCGATGCGCGCGTACCCGGCGAAGGGCGAAAGCGCCTCGTTCGTCGGTTGCTCGATCGACCCGTCTGAAAACGGTCTCCGCGCGATGCAGGCTTATCTGAACAAGGCGGCGCAGCCGAACGTCAATAACGACGAAGACTGCATGGAATACGCCGCCGGTATTCGCGACGCGCTCGGACTCCAAAACGTTAAGGTGTGGGGCGTTTCCCCGCGCACCAACTTCGCCGCGACCCTCGTCGCCGCCGACTATCGCATGAAGCTCATCGGTATCGGACTCGAACAGGCTCCGGTCAAAATGAAGACCTACGTCGAAAGCTCGAATCCGCGCACCATGGCGACGAACGCGCTCGTTCGCTGGTACTTTGAACCGAATTACGATTGCGTCGTTGAAACCGAAGCGGGCGACGCCATCCAACTCGTCGGCAACGGCGTTAATCTTGTCGGGGAAGACGAACTCGTCGGCGCCGACGGCAAACGCGCCGCCGATAAAGGACGCGGCAATCCCGCGACGCGCGCCTACGCTCGCAACTTCACCCAGAAGTTCGAGAAGATCGCCGAAGCCGAGCCGGTCTACGCTAACCTGCGCAACCTGATCGAAATGACGATCGTCGCCGCGTACCTGCAGAAGGAAGACGTCTACTCCAAGACGAACTGGGACGCCGAACTCTTCAACGACGAAGAACGCTTCCCGACCGAAACGTTCAACGAAGTCCAATTCGCGGAAACCGCCGTCAACGCGTATCGCCACAACGCCAACCTCGTCTCGTATCCGACGGGCGGCGGCGTTCACATTGAGCCGCAAATCGCGCTCGACGTCGATCACATGAAGTACGACACGAAAGGCGAAGTTGAAGAGAAGCGCGCGAACGCTGAAAATAACGACCCCAACCAATGGTGGTGGGACTAAGCCTAGCCTGCGTCGGCGACGTTAGGCGCGTAGGCGT
>ONGM01000257.1 GCA_900317365.1 uncultured Planctomycetota bacterium | reverse complement strand
GACGCCCGCCAACCCACGCGAGACCGCGAAGACGGAAACGTCGATCACCGTCGCGTGGAACGCCGTCGCGCACGCTTCGGAATACGGGCTTATCTACAAGAAAACGACCGACTCCTCTTACACGGTCGTCAAGCTCGATCCCGAAACGACAACGTACAAAATCGCCGGTCTCGATAATTCCGCGACCTACTACTGGCGAGTGCGCGCAATCGGCGACGGCGATTCCTACCTGACCTCCGACTATACCGCGACCCGCTCCGTTAAGCCGCGTCAGAAACTCGCGACGCCTAACGAAGCCTACGCGGCGGCGGCGACCTCCATTACCGTAACCTGGGATCGCGTGCCAAACGCTTCCGCGTACAGAATTATGTACAAACCGTCCGGCGGAGACTACGTTACCGTCGACGTCAACTCCGCGTCCGCGACGAGTTATAAGATTACCGGTCTGACGCCGGATACGACCTACGCGATCAAGATCGCCGCGATCGGAGACGGGCTCGATTACTCCTCCTCCGCCTACACGCCCTTGACCTCCGTCAAAACGCCGTCGAATCAGCTCCCCACCCCGACCAACCCGCGCGAAACGGCGAAGACGGAAACGTCGATCACCGTCGCCTGGGACGCCGTAGAAAACGTCTCGAAATTCGGGCTGATCTATAAGAGGACGACCGACTCCTCTTATACGGTCGTCAAACTCGACCCCGAAACGACGACGTACAAAATCACGGGACTCGACAATTCCGCGACCTACTACTGGCGCGTGCGCGCAATCGGCGACGGCGAATCCTTCCTGACCTCCGATTATACCGCGACGCGATCCGTTGCGCCGCGTCAGAAACTCGCGACGCCGGCAAACGAAAGCTACGCGACGACGGCTACCTCGATTACCGCGACTTGGGATCTCTCGCCGAACGCTTCCGCATACAGAATTATGTACAAGCCGTCCGGCGGGTCGTACGTTACCGTCGACGTCAATTCCGCAACCGCGACGAGTTATACGATTACCGGTCTGACCAAGGACGCGACCTACGCGATTAAGATCGCGGCGATCGGCGACGGGTTCGATTACTCCTCGTCCGACTACACGACCTTGACCTCCGTCAAGACCGTTCCGGAACCGACGCCGCTCGACACGCCGAACGTTACCCTCGCGGCGACCGCCTCGACCGTTTCGGTCAACTGGGCCGCCGTACCCAACGCGAAAAGTTACACGATCCTTTACGACGGAACGGCGTACAACGCGCCGACGCCGGGGTACAAGTTCCTCTTCCAAACGCCTAAAAAGTCGCACTCGATTCAGGTGCGCGCAAACGGCGACGGAACGAACTATCTCAACTCTTCGTATTCGGCGTCCAAGACGATTTCAACGAAGTCCCTCGTGGAGCTTAACGCGCCGACGTTGACGGCGCAAAGCGAAACGCGATCGTCGATCACGGTCTCGTGGCGAGCGATCAGCGGCGCCGTCGGATACCAGATCGTCTACGTTCCGAAGTCGGGAACCGGCGATTACGTCGTCGCAACGGTCGGAGCCGGCAAAACGTCGCACGTCTTCACCGGTCTCCCCTCTTCGGAGAATTTCATACTCACGATTCAGGCGCTCGGCGACGGGCTGGAAACGACCTCGTCCGGATACGAGCGATACCTTTACACGTCGACGCTCGACACGACCGCCGCGCTCGCGACGAACGAAGAGCTCTTCCGAGAAGACGAGCTGTTCCAAGAGGACGAATGGTTTGAAGAACTCGACGACGAGTACGATCTCATCGCCGAAAGCCTACTGAACGCCTAGCCTTCGGCGATCGTTGCAGACGACGCGTTATGACGGCGAACATCCCCGAAGGGCGAGACGCGCGTTCGCGCGGTTCGTGGGGCGTCGCGACCCGTTATCGCCAAAATCACGCGAAGCCAACCCCAACGCGCCAAAGGCGCGTCCATCGCCCAAAGGGCGATTTTCCCGGCGCGAACGCGCCGCCCCCGCCCCATAGGCGGGGGGAAGCCGCCGG
>ONGM01000088.1 GCA_900317365.1 uncultured Planctomycetota bacterium | reverse complement strand
GCCGCTCGTGCGCAGCGATTACACGGATATTCCGAGCGTGGAATTTCCGCCCTTTTTCGACGAGATGCGCGCCATGGCGAAAGAGCTATGCGCGGACTTCCCCTTTGTTCGCGTCGATTTCTTTATTGCGAACGACACGTACTACTTCGCGGAGCTCACGTTTACCCCGAGCGCGTGCATGACGCCCTTCGATCCGCCTGAGTTCGACCAAAAATGGGGCGAACTCCTTTCCATCGACGCCGTTCGGCAAGAGGTCGGAAAATGACCGGTAAAATCAAAGTTTGTCATATAACGAACGTCCACGCGTCGGACGACGCGCGCATCTTCCATAAGGAATGCGTCTCGTTGGCGGCGGCGGGCTACGAAGTCGCGCTCGTCGCGCCGGGGGAATCGCGCGAAGACAAAGGCGTGCGCGTTATCGGATGCGGAGAGAAGCCGACGAGCCGCGTTAAGAGAGCGACGTCTTTCGCGAAAAAGATCGTTAAGACGGCGTTGGAGCTCGATTGCGACGTCTATCATTTGCACGATCCGGAGCTTCTCTTGTATGCCAAACGCATAAAGAGACGCGGAAAGCTCGTCGTTTTCGACAGTCACGAGGACTACTTCTTTGAGAAGGATTACCTGCCGAAACCGTTGCGAAAGATCGTCAGTCGCGCATACTTGGCCTACGAGTCGAATATCATGAAGAGCCTCGACGGGCTGATCTGCTGCTATCGCAAGACGCGCGAGCGACTCGAACCGAAGTGCAAGCTCTGCGAGATGATTTACAATTTCCCGCTGAAAACGCCTCCTGTCGAACGCGAAACGCGATCCGACGACCGTTTCATCATCGGATACGCCGGCGGCGTCGACGGTTTTTGGAATCACGAGCGCATCTTGGAAGCCTTGCGCGATGAGCCAAACGTTCTCTACCGCGTCGCCGGGCGTTGCGGCGACGAGTACCTCGCAAAATTGCGCGCGACCCCCGGTTGGGACAAAGTCGAGTTTTTAGGCAAGATTCCGTTCCGCGAAGTTCAAAGTCGAATTTACGGCGAAGCCAACCTCGGCGTCGCGCTCTTGGGCTATATTCCCGAGTGCAACGGCAAAGAAGGCAATATGTCGAACACGAAACTCTTCGAGATCATGAACGCCGGACTGCCGGTTCTCGCAACGGACTTTGATCTCTGGAAAGACGTCGTCGTCGCGAATCGTTGCGGTCTTTGCGTCAATCCGTACGACGTCGACGCGATCCGCGACGCGATTCGATATTTTCGCAGTCATCCGGACGAAACGGCGGAGATGGGGCGCAACGCTCGGAAGGCGATCGAGGAAAAGTACAACTGGAACGTCGACGAAGCGAAATTGCTGAAATTTTACGAACGTCTTACGGAATCAATTTAACGTCGTCATACGAAGTTCGGGCGATTCCGCGCTCGGATTCAAAGACAAAAGACAAGGGAGTTTATTACCATGGTTAACGTCATCGGTCTAGGTTACATCGGTTTGCCGACTGCGCTCATGCTTGCGAGTCACGGCGTCGAAGTCGTCGGAGTCGACTACAACAAGGAGCTTGTCGCGACGCTCAACGCCGGCAAGACGACTTTCAAAGAAGACGGACTCGACGAACTCTTCCAAGCGGCGGTCGCAAAGGGCGTCAAGTTCACGACCGAATACCAAGTTACCGACGTCTATATCGTTTCCGTTCCGACTCCGTACGACAAATTCAGTAAGAAGATCGATCCGAAGTACGTCGTCGCCGCCGTTAAAGACGTCCTGAAAGTTTGTCCGAAAGGCGCCACGATCGTTATCGAATCGACCGTCTCCCCGGGAACCATTGAAAAGTTCGTGCGACCGGTCATTACCGAAGCCGGGTTCGAAATTGGCAAGGACGTCCACCTCGTCCACGCGCCGGAACGCATTATTCCCGGCAACATGGTCTACGAACTCCTTCACAACAATCGCACGATCGGCGCCGATTCCCAAGAAGTCGGCGAAAAGATCAAGGCGATCTACTCCTCCTTCTGCCAAGGCGAAATCGTCGTTACCGACATTAAGACCGCCGAAATGACGAAGGTCGTCGAAAACACCTTCCGCGCCGTCAATATCGCGTTCGCAAACGAACTCGCGAAAATCTGCCGACACGACAACATGGACGTCTACGAGATCATTCGGATCTGCAATATGCACCCGCGCGTCAATATTCTCCAGCCGGGTCCCGGCGTCGGCGGACACTGCATTTCCGTCGATCCGTGGTTCCTCGTCGGAGACTATCCGAGCCTCGCGAAGGTCATCGACGAATCGATGCAAACGAACGACAAAATGCCCGACTTCGTTCTCAATCGTATCTACGAGATCATGAAAGAGAAGGGTCTCACCGACCTGTCGCGCGTCGGTCTCTACGGCTTGACCTATAAAGAAAACGTCGACGACATGCGCGAATCTCCGACGTTGCAGCTTCTCGAAAGCCAAGAGCGGCACCTTGCGCCAGGTCTGAAAGTCTACGATCCGTTCATCGCCGCCGACGTCGTCCCGAATCAATATCACGATCTCGACGCGTTCCTCGCCGACGTCGATTTCGTCGTGATTATGGTCAAGCACAACGAGATCAAAGAGAATATGAACAAACTTCTCGGCAAAGTCGTGCTCGACTGCCATAACATTTGCAAGAATCCCGGCGTGTATCACATCTAATCGGGATTTTCAGACATAGGAGTTGTAGCGCGAATAGCGTCGGCGCTTGGAAGACGAACCGCCATGGACATTTTCAAATCAATCAAACGAACGGCGAAAAGAATCGTGACGATTCTTCGCGAACGTCGGTATAAGAGCGTTAAGTACCTCTTTTTCCCGTGTAAGTCGAGCGATCGACTCGTCGTCGTCTTTTCGGCGTTCGGCGGACCCGGCGCTCAGCCGCGCTACAACTATCTCAAGTCGCTCGCGACCGCGCGCGTCAACAGGTTGTATATTCTCGACGATCTCGGCGATCCCCAGAGAATCGGAACGTACAATCTCGGACTCAACGGCGATTTCTTCCAAATCGACGAAGTTTGCGAGCTCATACGGAACGTCATGGCGCAATGCGGCGCGAAAAAGCTCTGTTGCGCCGGATCCTCGAAAGGCGGAACGTCCGCCGTCTTCTTCGGTCTCAGACTCGGCGCCGAACTAATCGTCTCCGGCGCCCCGCAATATCGCGTCGGGTCGTACCTGTCGCAGCCGAGCCTGCAGTCGATCTTGGAAAAAATTATGGGGAACGCGTCGGAAGAATCGCGAGACAAACTCAATTCCTTCTTCAAAAGCGCCGTCCTCGAACACGGTAACTCGGACGCGACCGTTTTTCTCCATTATTCGCCGAAAGAACACACGTACGAAAATCATATTCGATTTTTGATTGAGGATCTCCGCGCGTCGGGAGTCAATCTGATCGAGGACTCCAATTACGACTACGTCGAACACGGAGACGTCGCGAAATACTTTCCCGATCTTCTCCGCGCGCAAGTCGAATCGTTCATTGGTTGAACACCCACATAAGCCGCGAGGCGTCACGAGGAAATTGCCGCCGATATGAAGTTGAAATTTGTAAAACGCATACTGCACAAAGCGCTGACCCTTCTCCGTGAACGGCGCTATAAGAGCGTTAAGCATCTCTTTTTTCCGTGCAAATCGAGCGACAAATTGGTCGTGATCTTCTCGGCGTTCGGCGCGCCGAATACGCCGCCGCGGTACAACTACTTGAACGCGCTCAGAACGGCGCGCGTCAATAAGCTGTACGTGCTCGATCAGCTTGGATTTCAAGAACGCGTCGGAGTCTATAATCTCGGACTCAACGGCGACTTCTTCCAAATCGACGAGGTTTGCGAACTCGTCAAGAAAGTCATGGCGCAATGCGGCGCGAAGAAGCTCTGTTGCGCCGGATCCTCGAAAGGCGGAACCTCCGCCGTCTTCTTCGGACTCAAGCTCGGCGCCGACCTGATCGTCTCCGGCGCCCCGCAATATCGCGTCGGGTCATACCTTTCGTCGCGAAAGTTAAGTCCGATCTTGGAGAAGATCATGGGGGACGCGTCGGAGGACTCCGCCGCGAAACTCAACGCGTTCTTTGAAAACGCCGTGCGCGAGCAGAAAGGCTCGAAATCGACGGTCTTTCTCCACTATTCGCCGAAAGAACACACGTTCGCGGAGCATATTCAATATTTAATCGAAGACCTTCGCGCGATTGGCGTCAATCTGATCGAAGACAACGATTACGATTACGTCGAGCACGGAGACGTGGCGAAATATTTCCCCGAGATCATCCGCGCGCAGGTCGATTCGTTTATTAGCTCAAAGTAAGCTCAAAGTAAAAGGGAAAGGTTGGCCGATGCGCGCCGCTCCTAGCGCTCTTGTAATCAAGATGCAGCCTTACAATAGCCTGAACTCCTCCAATATGAGGATGCTCGCTATGATGAAAGGTCTGTATGAACTCGGAATCGAAATGGAACTCGTAACGCGCGAATTGAGCGCGGTCTCCGAGCGAAACGACATGTCCGATTACGCGTTCTTAGAGGACGTGAAAATCGTTTCCTTCTCGTCGAACGCGCGCTACGAACAGCTCGTCTCGTCTAAAAGTTCCTGGAAGCAGGCGCTCCTGCCGATCGCGCGGAAAATCTACCATCGCCTGTCCCTGTACGACAATTCGCTCGCGATCGCCAATAAGGCGTCGATCGACGTCCTCGAGCGTCGAGAATACGACTACGTAATCTCCGTCTCCGATCCGAAGACCTCCCACGTCGCGTTGCGCAACCTTCTCAATCAAGGTCTGAAGGCGAAGAAGATCATTCAATATTGGGGGGATCCTCTTTACGGGGACGTTACCCAGCGCGCGCTCTATCCCGGATTCGTCTTGAAACGCGAAGAGCGGAAATTCCTCCGCCTCGCCGACAAGATCGTGTACACGTCCCCCTTCACGCTCGAAAATCAGCGGCGCAATTACCCGGAGCACGCGGACAAAATGATCGTCGTTCCGACCGCGAACGCGTCGCAGAAGATTTACCCTCCGACGCAGAACGAGGTCTTTACCGTCGGATACTACGGCGCGTACCATTCCCGCGTGCGCAATCTTCTTCCGCTCTACGAAGCGTTCGCGAAACTGCAAGGAGTCGCGAAGCTCAACCTCGTCGGCGATTCCGACCTGGCGCTCCAGCCGACGGCGAACGTTATGCTTCGCCCTCGCGGCGTCGTTAAGGATCTCGAAGAAAAGACGGACCTGTTCGTCTGCGTGCTCAATCGCGCAGGCACGCAAATACCCGGCAAAGCGTACCACACCGCCGCGACGAACCGACCGATTCTCGTACTCGTCGACGGCGACGAACAAGAGAAAATGATCGAGTATCTCAAGACGTTCGATCGATTCATTATCGCGCAAAACAACGTCGACTCGATCTGCAAAGCGATTCAAGACGCGGCGCAAAATCCGCGCGAATGGGCGCCCTGCCCCGCGCTCGCGCCGAAAGACGTCGCCGCTAAAATCATTGAATAACGCGAGGTTCGCCATGATCAAAAAGCTATGCGTGCTCTCCGCGTTTTACCCGAGCGCCGCAGATCCGTACTACGCGTTCGTCGGCGCGCTCGTCGAAGCGTTCGCCGACTCCGGGATCGAATGCCATGTGATTACGCCGGTTCCTTGGTTCGAAAAAGCGCATCCGGCGCAAACGCGGGAAGAACGAACCGTCAACGGCGCCGTCGTTAAAGTCTATTGTCCGCGATGCTGCGTCTATCCGTATCGCAAGATTGGCGGGCTGAACACGTTCAAACTGACGGCGCGGTCGCGATACAACGCGATCCGTCGCGCGTACAAACGCTACGTCGGAGACTGCGACGCGATCTATTCGCACTTTATCGCGAACGCGGGAATCTACGCCGCAATGCTCGGCAAGGAGTTTCGCAAGCCGACCTTCATGGCGCTCGGCGAAAGCGCTCTCGAAAAGAGCGCCTTCGCGTACGACCCGTATCGTAGTCTCTTGCGGAACGGGTTCAACGGGATCGTCGCGGTGTCGTCGCCGTTAAAAGAAGAGACGCGACGGCTCGGACTCGTCTCGGAGGACACGCCGATCGAGGTCTTTCCGAACGCGACGGATCTCGACGTCTTTCGCCCGCGCGATCGCGCGGAAGCGCGGCGCGCGCTCGGACTCAAGGACGAATTCGTCGTCGGGTTCGTCGGCGGGTTCATTAAACGCAAAGGGTTCGGAACGTTGCAACGCGTAATCGCGCGTCATCCGGACTGGAAGGCGATTCTCATCGGCAAAGGTACGGAAGAGCCGTTGATTTTGCCGCCGTCGCAGCAGGCGTTCGTCGGACGCGTGGAGCATGCGGAGATACCGCGCTATCTTTCGGCGGCGGACGTCTTTGCGCTTCCGACCCACGCGGAAGGGTGCTGCAACGCCATCGTGGAAGCGCTCGCGTGCGGTTTGCCCGTCGTCTCTTCCGATCGCTCTTTCAACGACGATCTTCTTACCGACGATTGTTCGTTGCGCGTCGATCCGACGGACGAATCGGCGCTGGAACGCGCGCTCGTCGAATTGAGCGAGTCGGGGAATAAGCGCGCGTCGTTCGCGCAAGCGGCGTTTGCGCGCGCGCAGAACTTCTCCATTGAGAATCGCGCGAAAAACATCGTCAACTTTATGGAACGCAATTCGTAGTCAACGGCGCGTCGTCAACGTCCCGCGTTGCGCGGCGACGGCGCATAACAAAAGATAAGCGTTATGAACCCATACAGTCATCGGTTGCCCGTCAACTTCGCCAAACTTTTAATCGTGGCGAGCGTTTTGTATTCGTCGGTCATTTCGTTTCGTTACTTCATGATCCCGCACTTGTCCGCGTTGCTGATTTACGCGGCGCTCGGCGCGACGATTTTTCAGTATGGACGCGAAGTTCTGGAGACGATTCGATCGCCGTTCATGATTGCGTACGCCCTTTTTTGCGGATTGAACGCGGTTCTTTCCTATAGTACGGCGGTCAATTTCGACGAAGCGATGCACACGATCGGCGGAATGTGGGAAAGCGGGCTCATCATTCTCATGATACTCTCGATATCGCGTCGCGACGGGGACATAAAGTTCGGCTCAATACTTTTGCTTTGTATTGCGCTGGCAATGGCGGCGATCATGATCCATTCTCCGGCGCTCTTTAACGAGTCGTATATGGGGCACGGGACGCAGTATTTAACGATCGCGGAGAACGTCAATCCGCACACTGTCGGCGCGTGCCAACTCTTTGGTATTTGGGCGCTTCTAATTTACGGCTCGTACAGCAAGAGCAACGCGTTCAAGGTCGCCGTAACGCTTTTGATTTCGTTGACGTTCTTTTACGTCGCGGTTATCGCCAATAGTCGAAAAACGATTCTTTCGATGGCGCTTCTTTTGTTGCTTGCGGCGAAGCCGTATTATCTTAGGAATATACAGTCCCTCAAGACGTCGCAAAAATTCGGCGGCGCGTTGCTGTTGGCGTTGTTTTCCGTCGGGTTCTTTCTTCGAGCGCAGGTCATTCTTTCGCGTTTTTTAACGTCGAATAACATTATCGAGCGATTCACGAGCTTCTTTGACGGCGGAAGTAGCAACGAATCGCGATTCAATATGATCTTGGAAGCGTTTCGATGTTTCGCAAGTCATCCGTTCTTCGGCGTTGGTATCAATAACTTTCGCTACCATTCGAGCTTCGAGACGTACTCGCACAACTCGTACGCGGAACTTGCCGTTTCCTGCGGCATTATCGGAATGACGCCGTTTATCTACTTCTTTATCAAAGGTTTGAAGCCGCTTTTTGCGTCGCACGTTTATCCGTATTCGGAGTCGAATTATCGGCGGCGTCTGTCGATCGTCTTGGTTTTCATTCTGCTGTTTCTTTGCGGCGCGCAAATCATCTTCTACCAGGACGCGCTTATGACGGCGCTCGGAATCCTCATGAGTTACGGTCTCATTTTGCAAGACGAGGAAGAGCGCGAACGACGTTATGAGCCGAGACGTTACGAGGCGATTAGATAATCATGGGCGCAGCACAAGGCGGACGTTTACAAAAGGCTTTTTACGGTTCCATAACGTCGGCGATCCAGCAGATCGTCGTTTTGGTCTGCGGATTTATCACGTCGCGCATGATCATTGAGGCGTTTGGCTCGTCGTGGAACGGGGTCGTTTCGGCGGCCGGACGCTATCTTGCGATCTTTTATATTGTCGAGATGGGCGTGAACGGCGCGACGCGCGTGGCGCTGTACCGATCGCTCGCGCAAAACGACATGGCGCAGACGAGCGCAATTATGCGCGCAAACGATCTCTTCTACCGTAAGGTCGCGTGCGGTCTGACCGCTTACGTCGCGTTGCTTGCGGCGGTCTTACCGTTCATTTTGGATTCCGGTCATTCGACGCTCGGCGTGGCGGCGATGGTAACGATCGTCGGGCTGAGCGCGTTCGCGGAGCACTGTTGGGGCATTAACGCGCGCATTCTGCTCACGGCGAGTCAGAACGTCTACATAGCGAATATCATTAAGACGTGCGCGACGATTCTCAATATGATCGCGCTCTTTATTATCATCAAGGCGGGCGGGAATATTTTCAACGCAAAGATCGGCAGCGGGTTCGTCTACACGCTCGCTCCGATCGCGATGTTTATCGTGTCGCGGAGAATGTTTAAGCTCGACCGCAACGTTGAGCCGGACTATTCCGCGTTAAAGAACCGCTGGAACGTCATGGCGAACTCGATCGCGAATATCGTGCATGAAAACGTCGGTCTCATCGTTCTGTCGTTCTTTGTGTCGACGAACGAGATCTCCGTTTTCACCATGTATTTTGCGATCGCGGCAGGTTTGACGCGGGTCTTTTACGTCATATCGAACGGGGTTGAAGCGGCGTTCGGGAATCTTTGGAACAAAGGCGAGAAGGAAGTTCTCGAGCTGAACCTTCAGCGGTTCGAGTATCTTCTTTGCGCGGTAGCGATCGTTCTTTTCGGGTGCATGATCGCGCTGATCGTTCCGTTCATGTCGATCTTCATACGCGTAACGGACGCCGATTACAATCGTTTTTCGCTCGGCGTCGTCATGGCGGTTTCGCAGCTCATTATGAGCATCCGCAATCCTTACGTTCTTCTCGTCCAAGCGGTCGGGCGCTATAAGGAGACGCGCAACGGCGCGTTTGCGGAGGCGGGGATCAATTTGGTTCTGACGTTGTTCTTCGTTTCGCGCTACGGAATCATCGGGGCCATGATCGGCATGGGCGCCGCGAATCTTTTCCGAACGATCCAATACGGTTACTACGCGTCGAAGCACATATTATACAAGCCGTTTTCGCTTGTTATGAAGCGGATTGTGTGGACGTTTGTCACGTTTGGAATCTCGACGTTCGCGTCGGTTCTATTTGTCAACCGTTTCTTTACGGGAACGTGGCTTTCGTGGTGGATCGTCGCCGTCGTTACGTTTGCGATCCAAGTTTCGTTTCTTCTCGTCGCGTCGCTATGGTTCTATCGATCGAATCTTCTCGGTTGCGTCGAACTCGTGAAGCGACTCGCTCGAAGATAGTCGAGGAATTCACACGGAGAAACGGAACGATCGGAACGCGTTCCATCGACGCGTAAGGAAGAGAAACGCAGACCGTTTATTGGGAATAGCTGGCAACGAGAGACTAGGAGATCGTATGTCGTTATTAAGAAAAATTCGTAGCGCGACGCCGGCGAAACTCGTGCGCAAGGCGCTCGCGAAAGGTTGGTTCAACTGGGCGCCGGACCCGCTGTACCTGCGGTTGATGTATTTCGGGTATATGGGCGGGCGCATTTTGCATTTGAATCATCCGCGTCGGTACAACGAGAAGTTGCAGTGGATGAAAATCTACGATCGCCGCGACATATACACGACGATGGTCGATAAGGCGGACGCGAAAACGTACGTCGCAGAGCGGATCGGGGACGAGTACATCATCAAGACGTACGGGGTCTGGAACGCGCCGGAAGAAATCGACTACGACTCGTTGCCGGATAAATTCGTACTAAAAACGACGCACGATTCCGGAGGAATTAAGATCGTCGATAAGCGCGAAGGCTTCGACAAGGAGGAACTCAATCGGTTCTTTCGCGATCGTCTGAGTCGGAATATGTACAAGATCACGCGCGAATGGCCGTATAAGAACGTCAAACCGCGCATTATCGCCGAGGAATACCTCGAAGACGCCGAAACGCAAGAGTTGCGCGACTACAAGTTCTTCTGCTTCGACGGAGTCGTTAGAGCGCTCTTCGTCGCAACGGATCGACAGAATCCCGACAAGCCGACCGCGTTCGACTTCTTCGATACCGATTACAACGACCTGCACATCATTAACGGACACCCAAACGCCGACGTACTCCCTAAAAAACCCGCGACGTTTGAAAAAATGAAAGAACTCGCGGCGATCCTATCCAAGGGATTTCCGCAATTACGCGTCGACTTCTACGAGGTCAACGGAAAACTCTACTTCGGCGAACTCACCCTTTTCCACCACGGGGGAATCTGTCCCTTTGAACCGGATTATTGGGACTATACTTTTGGAGAATGGTATCAAATCGACAAGGACGCCGCAAAATCAATCGAAAAGAAATAGGCGAGAATCATGAAAAAAGTTATGCTAGTCTTCGGGACCCGTCCTGAAGCGATTAAAATGTGCCCGCTCGTCAACGAGCTGAAAAGTCGAAAAGGAATCGAAACGGTCGTCTGCGTTACCGGTCAGCACCGACAAATGCTCGATCAGGTTCTCAAGGCGTTCAACGTCGTTCCCGACTACGACCTCAATATCATGACGGCGCAGCAGACCCTCTTCGACGTTACTACGAACATTCTCGCCAAGATTCGCTCGACTCTCGAGACCGTCAAACCTGACGTCGTCCTCGTTCACGGCGACACCTCGACGACCTTCACCACCGCCCTCGCATGCTTCTATATGCAGATCCCCGTCGGACACGTCGAAGCCGGACTCCGAACATACAATATCTACTCCCCTTACCCGGAAGAGTTCAATCGCCAGGCGGTCGGTATCGTCAGCGCCTATAACTTCGCGCCGACCCCTGTCTCGCGCGACAACCTCCTCCGCGAAGGCAAAAAGGCGGAAACAATCTACGTTACCGGCAACACCGCGATCGACGCCCTCAAAACGACCGTCCGCAAAGATTATACTCACCCGGAACTCGAATGGGCGAAAGGCTCCCGACTCATCTTCATTACGGCGCACCGTCGCGAAAATTTAGGCGAACCGATGCACTCCATGTTCCGCGCGATTCGTCGCGTTATGGAAGAACACGCCGACGTTAAGGCGCTCTACCCGATCCATATGAATCCGCTCGTTCGCCAGGCCGCCGACGCCGAGCTGCGCGGAAACGATCGCATCCACATCTGCGAACCGGTCGACGTACTCGACTGCCACAATATCATGGCGCGAAGCTATATGATCCTCACCGACTCCGGAGGGATCCAGGAAGAGGCGCCGAGCCTCGGAAAGCCGGTTCTCGTTATGCGCGACACCACCGAGCGACCCGAAGGCATTAAGGCGGGCACCCTCAAACTCGTCGGCTCCAACGAAGAGACGATCTACCGCGAATTCACCCGTCTCCTCACCGATCAAGCCGCCTACGATCAAATGTCGAAGGCGAGCAACCCGTACGGCGACGGTC
>ONGM01000052.1 GCA_900317365.1 uncultured Planctomycetota bacterium | reverse complement strand
GTTCGCGTCGTCGCGCGCTTTTAACGAATTGCGCGGCGGCGAAATCGGTTTGCGCCCAAACGCGTTGCGTTCGTTTGTCGCGAACGGAGAAGAGCGCGTTTGAAGGCGTTACGTCGACGCGTAGAAAATCGTTTTCAAGGGCGATAGGCGCGGCGTCGCCGTTCTGAATAAGCGCGAGTTCGTCGACCTTTTGGACGGTGAAGGAGCTTATTGAGACGTCCGTTTTGCCGCTTCCGATAACGCGCGCCTCAATTTCAACGGTTCCGTTTGGCACGACAAAACGGCATTCTCCGCGCGTCCAGTCGTCCGCTTTGTGAATTTCGGCGCCGCCGTAGTTCCAGTCGAGCGAGCCGCCGTTTTGATCGTAGAGAATAACGCCGGTCGAGCATGCGGATTCTCCGACGTTTTTAATCTCCCAGGTCAGTTGAAAGACGTCGCCGGGTTTCGTGGGGATTCGACCTGGAATGCGAATCGCCCAATCGGTCGTCGCGGAATGTCGGACGCGCGCGACCATTTTTCCATCGAGCGCAGGGTCGGATTCGGTAACGACGCTGAAACCGTCGTCGTTTCTAGCCCAGGCAGGCGGGTTCGACGGTAGGGTCATAATTGGATCGTTCGCATTTTGAGCGACGACCGCGCCGCCGGCGGCGACGACCGCGAGGCAGAAGGCTAGGGCGAAGCGCCGCAAGCTGTGAAAGAATGACGTCATAACGATCGCTCCTTATTATTAGGCGAGAGGAGGTTCCTTTTTATATATTGTGTTTTGCGTCGCGCGCGGCGTCAAGAGCGCGCCGACACGCGTCGTAGGCGAGGTTGCGCGAGGTTGCGCGAAGGCGGGGGGAGAAATCTTATGCGTCGCGGTTTACGAAATTTGTGGAAACGTATAATGGTTGGAAATTTTGCGCGTCGCGGCGCGTTCATTGGGCGTTAGGAGTTTGTCATGACAGAGTTGACGCAGGCATATTTGGCTGCGGGCGCGCTTGGCGCAACGTTTGGCTTTCAAGGGTCGGTATCCCCGGGACCGTTGCAGACGATTATTATATCGGAGTCGCTTTCGAACGGGGTGAAATCGAGCTGGCGCGCCGCGATTATTCCGGTTTGCACGGATCCTTTTGCGCTGGCGGCCGCGCTTTTCATCGTCGCGAATATTCCGAACGGACTCGTTGCGGCGATCGCGTTTTTCGGCGCCGCGCTTCTTTCGCGGTTCGCGTGGGGACAGTTCAAAACGACCGCCGCCGATTTCGATTTCCAAACGAAGCCGCCGATGAAATTCGGCGCGATTTGGGCGACGAATTTTCTCAATCCGAACTTGTGGATTTTTTCATTTTCGATCAACGCCTTGCAAATCGCCGAGTTCTATCGCGAACACGGACTCGGGGTCGCGGCGACGTACCTCGTCGCGTTCTTTGTCTCCATCTCGATTTTCAACCTTCTAACCGCCGTTATCGCCTCCGGTTTTCGCAGTCTGCTTTCGGGGAAACGGCTCGTGATAATCAACCGCGTCCTGGGCGTTTTCCTGGTCGTCATGGCGATACGCTTCGTGATTATCGGGTTCTCGAAGCTCGGTTTTTTCCTCTTTTCGTAATCGAGGTCGTCGTCAAGGAGCGCGCGCGACCGCGCGAAGGCGACGCTCGAGACGTGAAAAGAGAGGAAATTTGTCGATTTTGTGATTTGTAACGGGAACCGGCTAAACTTTAAACTTTTTTCGCCGATATAAACGATAACGCGCCGTTTGTGCGCGCTAAGATTTATTTGAAAGATAGTCAAAAGATCGACGTCGCGTCAAGAGCGGCGACGATCGTGAGGATTAGCCGCGACGCGAACGCGTCGTTAGTGAAAGGACGTTTCGATGAAGTCTCCCAACGTTAAATCGACTTCGAAAGATTGCGTCTTGCTTCCGCGAGCTCGAAACAATCGTATTTTTATTGCGGCGATCGCGACGGCGTTGATCTGCCCCGCCCTCTTTACCGCTTGCAAAACGACGGAATCCGAAATGGGAAGCCATTCCCAGAGGACGAACCCCTACGCTCAAAACGATCCGAAAACGCCGGAGGAAGAAGCGTACTACCGCGACGTGTACAGCGGAAATTGGGGCGAAGAAAGCTTTGGCGGCGCTCCGACGATCGGGAAGATGGGCGGCTCGACGACCCTCCCGGAACATTGGCGCGCAATGCCGCCGGGTGCGAAAACTCTCGACGAAATTCGGCATGAAGCCGCGCAACGCCACGCCTTCGAAGCGCGCAATAACCCGCGCCCGCTGCCTCCTCCGACCGCGACCGCGCCTCTTTCCGCCCCGACTGCAGGCTCCTACGCCGCCCCCGTCCAGTACCCTGCGCCGAACCCGCCTGCCCAGGTCTCCACGCAGAACCCCTACGTTGCGCAAACCGCGCCGGCCGCGACCTACGCTCCCCAACAAGCGCCGACCGTCTACCCTCAGCCGACCGCCGCGCCGAGTCCATACGCGACGAACGTTGCGCCTAACGCCGCCGCGCCTAACGTCGCCCAGCAGCCTGTCTTGCCGGCGCAACAGCCGACTCAATACGTGGCGCAAGTCCCCTCCGAGCCTGTCGCTCAGCCTCAGCCGCAAGTTCAGCTTCAGCCGCAAGCGCCTGCCGATCAGTCTCAATTGACCCCGCCGACTCAGACGCCTAGCCTCGAGACGCCCGCCGCGCAGCCGTCGCCTCAGCCCGCCGCGCAGCCGAGCTACCCGTCCCCTTCGTTTAGCGCGTCCGTCGAGCTTCTGAACGCGAGCGAATGGATTCTGCGCGGTCAAGAGCCCGTCGAAGACGATAACGATCCGTTCGCCGATCCTTTCGCCGACGATACGGAAGGCGAGTCCGAGGACGATAGCGACCTCTTCGGCGACGATTCCGCCGACGAAAACGCCGCCGACGACGCCGCCGATAATAGCGCCGACGAGGCGGCCGACGACGAGGCTAAAGACGACGAGGCTGCCGACGATGAAGAATCGGCGGAACCCAAAGACGACGAAGCTAAAGACAACCAGAAAGAAGGCGTTCCGACTCCGGTCGTCGAAGTGAAGAGCGAAAACGTTACGGAGAAATCCGTCGCGCCGGACGCCAGCGCGCAACGCGCCGCCGCCGCGAACGACGCGTCAAGGTCGAAGCGCCCGATTAAGATCGATCCGTCGATCGCCTCGCAATACGCCGATATTAAGCGTCCGACCCCGAATCCGTCCGCGCCGAGCGACGCGTCGAACGTCCGCGATCGCGCGAATCTCGACGAATACGTTCTCTCCGGCGGCGACTCGAAAGGCGAGTTCTTCTCCAAAAAGGACTGGTCCGTCGAAAATCTGGATCCGGAAGACACGGCGGCGCATTTCGATACGATTGACGGGCGCATTCTGAGCGAACCGACGAACAAGGTCTTCATCTATAGCCCGCGCTTCGGCGCGATTCGCCAGATTTCCGGCGCGATCGAAAGCGAACGCACGACCGCGATCGCGATTGCGAGCGTCAAAGACGACGCCGCGACCCATGAGATCGCGCAAGGAGTCGACGTTCGCGAACAAGAGACGAAAGCGCTCGGCGCGACCGGTACGCAGGCGGCGGAAGGCGCGGAGTCGTCCCTCGGGGTTTCCGTCCATACGGGTCGCGAAGGGGTCATGGAAGGTCAGACGCAGCTTCGTCTCGGCGCCATGCTGGCTTCGGAAACGGTCGACGATCTTAGTTCGCGGGACGCGACGGCGCTCCTGAACGGCGCGATCGCGGCGGAAGGTTGGAGCGGCGAGCAAGGCGTCGCGGTCGCCGCCGATCTCGTGAACGCGTTCTCGAACGCATACGTCGAAGGCGCCGCCACGATCTATCATATCAAAGACGATACGAAGACGTCGAAATTGCGCGTGATTAAGATCGCGAATAAGGACTCGGCGCGACCGGGCGAGTTCGTCGAATTTGCGATTCGATTTGAAAATATCGGGGACGAACCGATCGGCAACGTAACGATCCTCGACAATCTTTCGGCGCGCTTGCGCTACGTCGAAGGGACGGCGGAGTCTTCCATGAAGGCCGATTTTATCGCGGATCTTAGCGAGACCGGATCGCTGATCCTCCGTTGGGAGATCGAGAAGCCGTTGCAACCGAAAGAGTTTGGCGTCGTGCGCTTTATCTGCAAAGCGCTCTAACGCGGCATGACGCATAACGCGCGAAGTCTTCGCGCTTTACCGAAACGCCGACGCGTAGTTGGGACGCGTCGGCGTTTCTTTTCGTCTTCATGAGATTTTTCGCGCAAGGTTTCCACTATTCCATAACGGTCGCGCAGTTTGTAACGATCAAATAATCTCTCTCTGTTTTTCAAAACTTTTCCGCCTGCATTTTTCTTGCAAGGTTCCTATTCTCATACGATAATGGAATTGAGGCAAAATTTGCTTTTTTGCATAGTTTGCGCATCATAACGAAATTTTTTATTTTGAAATAGGAACGTTGATATGACGCGAAGCATGAAATATCGTCAAGTCTTTGCGCTCGTTCTCTTGGCGTTGGCGGTTCTTTCGCCGGGATCGAGTTGGGGGCAGAGCGCGACGATCTCGCTTGACGGCGTTTGGCAAGCGAAGATCGACCCGGAAAACGTCGGCGTCGCGGAAAAATGGTTTGCGTCGGAACTCTCCGACGTCGCGCCGCTCGACGTACCCGGCGTCATTCAGTCGGTCTTTCGAGAATATCACGGCGTCGCGTGGTACGAGCGCGAGTTTGCGACGCCGGAGAACCCGAACGCGAACGGGCGAACGCTCTTGCGCTTCTGGCAGGCGGAATATCGCGCGGACGTCTGGCTGAACGGCGCGTATCTCGGATTCCACGAAGGGGGCGAAGAGGCGTTCACGCTCGACGCGACGTCGGCGTTGGCGGCGCCCGGCGAGTCGAATCGTCTAGCGGTTCGCGTACTCAACGCGACGGACGAGCCGATCGACGGAATTTCCATGGCGAATATTCCGCGTCGTAACAATACGAATCGCGTAACGCCCGGTTGCGGCTACGCGTCCGGCGGCTTGGTCGATTCCGTCGAGCTTGTAACGACGCCGGCGGCGCGCGTCGCCGATTTGCAACTGCTCCCGAACTGGCGCACCGGTGAAATCGAAGCGCGAATGACGTTTGAGAATAGTTCCGATTCGGAGATAACCGGCGAAGTCGCGCTGACGGCGGTCTCCGTCGACGGCGGCGAGTTCACGCGACCGGCGACTTTACCCGTTGCGCTCGAGCCGGGAACGAGCGCGGCGGTCGGCAAACTTGTCGTCCCGAATTTTAAATTATGGGATCTCAACGATCCGAATCTTTACGAAGTTACGGCCGAATTGCGCGCGACGACCGCGTCGATCGTCGATCGTTGCGCCGCGACCTGCGGGTTCAGAGACTTCCGCTTTGAAAACGGATATTTCCGACTTAACGGGAAACGCGTTTTCGTCAAATGCTCGCATTCCGGGAGCGATTCCCCGATTACGCATCGCGTCCCCCTCGATCCCGACCTCTATCGCAAGGATATTATTTCCTGCAAGACGATGGGATTCAATATGATACGGTACATCGCCGGAACGCCGCGTCGCTTCCAGCTCGACCTCTGCGACCGAATCGGCTTTTTGGTCTACGACGAATGCCTCGCAGGCTGGCAGTTCGAAGCGTGCCCCGAGCGCGAAGCGCGTTGGGACGCCCAGACGTCGGCGATGATTCGACGCGATCGCAATCACCCGAGCGTCGTGATTTGGGGACTCCTCAACGAGACGACGGATTCGCAACTTGTTCTCCACGCCGCGAATTTTCTCCCCAAAGCGCGCGAGCTTGATCCGAGTCGTATGATCTTCTTGAACAGCGGCAGTTTCGACGCCTTCGCCTTCACGCGTCCGAAGACGGCGAACTACGCGATTTGGCGCGGTAATTCCGGCGCGATCATGCCGGGCGCGATTAAGAACGAGACGGCGCGATCCTTTATTTTCGACGGGAGCGAATGGCCGGCCGGCGGCTTCTTCCTGCACCCCGGCGACGTCGGAAAGGAGTACGTCGCGCTGAAATGGACCGCGCCTGCCGACGGCTATTATCAAGTCGACGCGACCTTTGAAGACGTCGTGCGAGACGGTCAGGCGACCGTCGATCTCCATTTCATGAAGGAATCCGGGGAGAACGTCGAGGAGTTCTGGCGCGGCGCCTTGAATCTCAACGGCGCGGGGAAAAAGATCGTCGTTTCCTCCGAACGCCTTCGCGAAGTGGAAGAGTACTACGTTTTCGCCGATTGGGGACTTATGAAGCAGGCGAAGGTCTCTTCGATCGCGTTCTTTGAAGCGTTGCGCGCGCTCCCGGTCGAGTTCCGAATCGAGCAGATCGAAAGCGTCGCGCCGATTCGCGCGCGCGTCAAAATGCGCGGCGGCGCTTCAATTCAGGAAGTCGCCGATATGACCGTGATCGATCGCAACGGCGAGACGAAAGAGTTTTCGTTGTTTGGTCGCGTCGAACGAATCGCGCCGGAAGACGACGTCCAACGTATCGATCCGGAGAAAACTCATTTCAAACGGGGCGACGCCTTCGCGCTCGTCGTTGGAATCGGCGACGGTCAGGGGTTCGGCGACACGACGAAGGTTGATTTGAGAATTATCGGGGAAGACGGCGTCGTTTACGACGCGGGAAACGAGTTCTCGACGGAACGCAATCCGAACGGCGTTTGGAGCTACGGTCGCCTACCGGCCGGGGACGCGCCGAACTTGGCGAATTTCAAGCTCTTCGAACTCGGGCAGAAGACCCTCTCCTTCGAGCCGATCGGGAGATTTTCTAATCCGGACGCTACCGTTTGGCAGAACGAGCTCGCGGACGTTCACCCTTACAAGCCGGTTCCGCACACCGCCGCGATCTTGCGCGAATTGCGCGAGTACGAGCGAGACGGTCTGCCGGTCTTTCTTTCGGAATACGGGATCGGGAGCGCCGTCGACCTCTGGCGTCTGACACGATATTACGAGCAGTACGGCGCGGAAGAGGCGGCCGACGCAAAGCATTATCGCTCGCGTTACGATCGGTTCATGGCGGATTGGAACGCGTGGAACCTCGACGAAGTTTTCGCGTCTCCGGAACAGTTCTTCCAGCAGGCGATCGCGCGAATGGCGGAACAGCGCCGAATCGGCGTGAACGCGATTCGCTCGAACCCGAGGATCGTCGGACACAGTCTGACCGGAACGCATGATCAGGGGATCTCCGGGGAAGGTCTAACGACGATTTTCCGCGAGTTGAAGCCGGGAACGGTCGACGCGATGGCGGAGGTCTTCGCGCCGTTGCGATTCTGCAATTTCGTCGAGCCGAGTCAGGCGTACGTCGGTCAGAAGGTGCGCGTGCAGTCGAGCCTTGTCGATGAAGATCGGCTTCCGCCGGGGGACTATCCGGTTCGGTTCTACGCAGTCGGACCGCGCAACGAGCGTCTCTTCGATAAAATGACGACGATCACGATTCCGGAGCCTCAGGAAGGCGTCGAGCGCCCCTTTGCGACGCCGGTCTTCGAAGCGGAATTCGTCGTTCCGACAGGCACGGCGGACGGCGAGTGTCGGTTCTACGCGGAGATTCAGCAGGGAGCGGCGGCGTCGGGCAGCGAGCGCTTTTTCGTTTTCAATCGACGCGCGTTTCCGAAGTTAGGGGACGGCAAGGTTTACGTTTGGGGGGACGATCAGGATCTTCTCGCAAAGCTGCGCGTTCTCAATATTGACGCGGAACCGTACGGCGCGCCCGGTCGCGCCGCGCCGCAATTCCATCCGGGCGATCGCCTTATCGTCGGTCGAACGACGGATCGCGGAACGCGCGCGGAATTTGACAGGCTTTACGACGTCGTTCGCTCCGGGATCGGGGTTCTCTTCCTTTCCCCCGAGGTTTTTGCGGAAGGGGAGGATGCGACGGGGAAATTGCCGTTCGCGACGAAGGGGAGCTTCGATCGTCTTCCGAACTGGCTGTATCATAAAGACGATTGGGCGCGTCGTTCTTCGGCGTTCGACGGGCTACAGTCAGGGTGCGTTCTCGATTACGCTTATTATTGCGACGTGATCCCGGTCGTAACGTTCAAAGGTCAGGCGCCGGCGCCGACGTCGGCGCTCGCCGGGGCGTTTAGCACGCAAATGGATTACGACGCCGGGCTGTCGATCGCCGAATGGAAACTCGGCAAAGGCAAGATGATCCTTTCGACGTGGCTCATTCAGGAGAATCTTCCGAGTCCGATCGCGGAGCGTCTTTTGCGCAATCTTCTGAACCGTTGCGTGATTGAAGAGGACGCGACGGCGGAAAAGTAGTCGACGCGGGAAAGCCTTCGGAGTCCGCGCGCTTTTGAGGCGAGCAAAAACCGCGAAGACGCCTAAGACGCGCCTTCGCGGTTTTGCTTGGGGAAGTCGTTTATTTTACGGACTTAGAACGTCGACCTTAGAACGTCAGACCGCACGAGACGGCGCCGGTGAAGCCGTCGTCTTTCGCGCCGACGTCAACCCAGTCGTATCGCGCGTCCGGACGAATGAAGACGTGGTCGGTCGGGCGATAGATAAGCGCGAATCCAACGTCGTGATAACGCGCTTCAACTTTCTCTTGGACGAGCTTTTGCGTATAGTATTCATAACGAACGTTGGCGTCGAGTTTGTCCGTAACCTTGTAGAAAATATATCCTGCGGCGCCGATTTGTCGGAAGCGTTCGAGCTTCTCTTTGCGATCTTCCATCGTTCCGTAGTTCGTTGTGAGCGCGATTCCGAGTTGATCGCTGAGTTGCGTTTCAAGAGTTACGGTTTGCAGGTACTCGTTCTTATCGCCGATCGCGGCGCCGCCGAGTTCGTAATATCCCCAGCTGAAAGAGCCGAAGTTGTCGGCGTGCGTTTGATTGAGCGCGCTCGCATAGCTCAGCGAGAAGTTATCGTCCGGACTGAACGTCGCGCCGAAGAGGAAGCCCGTGTCCCCGAAATGGTTCTCGAAGCTATTGTCGCTACCGGCTACCATACCGAAATCGATGGAAAAGGGATCCGCAAACGCGTAGTTAAAGAGAACGCCGCAGTGCGTCATCGGCTCGTTATTGTACATATATGTGTGCGTATTGAGCGCGCACGGAACGTTGTCGACCGGTTCGTACCCGAGGAGCGTTCCAAATTTACCGATCTTCGCCGTCAGTTTATTGAGTCCGATTTCTCCGTACGCTTGATAGAGCGACGTCGCGTAACCGTCCCCGCTAACGCCCCATTTCCCGTCGAAACCGCCGTCCGCGCATTGCGCGTTGAGCGTGCCGAAAATCGCGTCGACGCGTCCCCCGATATCGAAAGGACGAACGCTCGTGTCCACCTTCTTCTCGCCGGTTAGCCAGATTTGATTCAGATTCGCGGCGTGTCCGTTCCCTTTTCGTAAAAAGCCGTCGTACCACGAACCGACCATACTACCGCTTATCCATTTCTCTTCCTCGACGACCTCGCCCCCGAATTCGACGTCCCCTTCGACCTCTTCCGCGTAAGGAACCGCGTAGGGCGCGTAGCCGTACGTTCCGACCGGTTGACCGTAACTCGGCGCGTAGCTCGCCGGAGCATAGTCTGCCGGCGCATAGCTCGCCGGAGCGTAACCGGCGGCGCCGTAGTTGTCGAGATTGGCTGCGAACGCCGCGCTCGATCCGACCAACGCGGCGCAAATCGTCGCGATTATACTGTTCTTTTTATTCATTCCATTGACGCCTTGTAAAGCGCTTCGCAACGCTTGTCCACGCGACGCTCCTCCTTTGAGCGTGTTCGCGCGTCCTTCTCCGTCCACGAAGCTGTTCATCCGTGTTCCTCTCGACCCGACGCAAACGCGCCGACGCCGAAAACTACATACAACGCGCCCTTTATATCGACTTACAAGAGCGTCCAACTTGTTGTTTTTTCTGACGAATCCGCCCTAATCATGTAAAAAAAAAGGAGGAAACAAAGCGATAACGAACGGTTGTTCTGATTGCGTAAAATAGGAAGTTTTAAACCCGCGTCGTCGCGCGAATTTGTTCGTCTTCTTGACGCGACGCGGCGTCCCCTTTATATTTAACGTCGCGTCGTTGCGGCGGCGTACTTTTCCGCAACGATTGGTTTACTGTGCATTTGAGTTTGGCGTAATGAAGAAGATTCTGAAACTGTCGGTTTACTTACTGATGATCGTAGCGTTGTGCCTTGCGGGCGCGACGTCGAGCGGCGCGCTCGCGCTTGGGAGCGATCCCGGGTTCTTTTCGCCGCACGGCGTTTGGTCGATTCTGCCGCCGTTGATCGCGATCATACTGGCGTTTCTCACGAAAAACGTCGTTGTTTCCCTCCTCATCGGGGTCTTTAGCGCGTCGTATATTATCGCGCTCGGATCGACGGGACCGTTCGCGGCGATTCCGCAGTCGTTTGACATAGCGACGCGGCATATGCGCGACGCGGTCGCGGATCCCTGGAACGCCGGCGTGCTTTTGCAGTGCGGAGCGATCGGCGGACTCGTCGGGCTCATTACGGCGAGCGGCGGCGTGAACGCGGTTGCGAAGGCGCTCGCGAGATACGCGCGCGGACCGGCGAGTTCTCAGATCGTTACCTGGTTTTTAGGGTTCTTTGTCTTCTTCGACGATTACGCCAACGTTCAGGTGCGCGGGCCGATTATGCGTTCTCTTACGGACGCTTCCGGGGTGTCGCGCGAAAAGTTCTCGTATATTCTCGACTCGACGGCGGCGCCGATCGCGGGAATCGCGCTCATTTCGACGTGGATTGGGACGGAGGTCTCGTATATTAGCGCAGGTCTGACGGACGCCGGGCTGTCGCAGGATATTTCGGCGTATTCGCTCTTTGTCGAGTCGATTCCGCTGAGGTTCTATAATCTTCTGACGCTCGCCTTCGTTCTGATAACGGCGATCACCTTGCGCGAATACGGCGCGATGCGAAAGGCGGAGGCGTTGGCGCGCGGCGGAACGTTGCGCGAGATGGACTCGCGCCTGATTCGGGTCGAAGAGGCGGCCGCCGTCGCGGTGGAAGGCTCGGACGTTGCGGACGCGACGAAGAACGAGTCCGACGCTTCGCTCTGGAAAACGTCCATGTATGCGATCGTTCCCCTTGCGGCGCTCATACTCGCGGCGTTCGTCTTCTTTTACTTTTCCGGTAAAGCGAAGATATTAGCCGGCGAGGACGCCGCGCTTATCGAACGCGTCCAGACGTTTTCCTTCGACTCGATTCGCGCCTGCTTCGGGTCGGCGGACGCTTCGATCGCGATCTTTCAAGCGGCGGTTTTCGGCGGAATCGTCGCGTTTATTCTGTGCGTCGCGACGGGAAGACTCACCGCCGGCGAAGCGGTGCGAAATTGGCTTAACGGGATGAAATCGCTCGTCTTCACCTTCGTCATTCTGATTCTGGCGTGGTCGTTGTGTTCCTGCATCGGTAAAAACGAACTCGGCGCCGCGAAGTTTCTGGCGACCTCGCTCTCCGATTCGACCCCTCAGTTCCTACTGCCGACGATGATCTTCGTTCTCGCCGCCGTCGTCTCATTCGCCACCGGGACGTCGTACGGCACGATGGCGATCATAACGCCCCTCGCCATCCCATTCGCGAATGAAATTGCGCCGGGCGACCATTCGTATCTCGTCGCCTCAACCGCCGCCGTACTGACCGGCGCGATTTTCGGCGATCACTGTTCCCCGATTTCCGACACGACGATACTCTCCGCGACGAGCGCGCGGTGCGGACTTCTGGAACACGTCTCGACGCAACTCGGGTACGCCTTGCCTGTCGCCTTCGTCGCGATCGTTTGCGGCTTTATTCCCGTTGGGCTCGGGGTTTCCTGGACGGTCGCCTTGCCTGTCGCGCTGATCGTCGTCGCCGCGATCATCGGAATCTTTGGTCGCAAAGTGAAATCGGAGCCTCGCGACTCCTGACGCGACGCGTTTTCATTCGGTCGCGACTCTTCGGACCGTCGCGTTGCGACCGCCCGCCGTTAGTCGGTGAAATACTTGCTGAGAGAATTGATATTCAAGAGCGCAAAATCGGCGATCGCAACGTCTCCTAGTAGCAAAAGACGCTTTAAATTCAACGTTGAATTATAGAAGAAACGATGAAACGCTTACGGAACTTTTTTATTCTTTGTTTTGCGTTCTTTGCATTTGCGCAGACGGGGTTCGGTCAATTCGGGGAGGTTTCTTACGACTACGCCGAGTATCCTCTGACTCGAAACGGAATCGATTTGCATCTGGATCGCGTCGCGTTGACAGGCGAGGAGCCGGGAAAGGATATTCTTCTGATTCACGGGGTAACCTATTCTTCTCACGAGTTCGACGTCGACTATAAGGATTACAGCCTAGTCCGAAGGCTTGCGCGGGAAGGTTACGCCGTTTGGCGCTTGGATATTGCAGGCTTTGGACGTTCCGAAGAGGTTGAAGACGGGTTTATGCCGGACTCGGAGTACGCGGCTGAGGATATAGCGTCGGCGGCGGAGACGATTCTGCGAGCAAGCGGGCGCGAGAGACTAGACGTCTTAGGCTGGAGTTGGGGCACGATAACGGTCGCTCGATTTGCGAGCGCGCGTCCGGAACTTATCGATAAGATCGTACTCTACGCGCCGATTCTTTCCGGTATCGGGGAATACGACGTTAAAGAGCCGTTCCATCATAATACGTGGGTTCATTCGATCGAGGATTTTCAGAAGCGCGAGGACGGGACCTTAGATTATTCAATTACGGAAAAGACCGTAATTGACGTCTGGTGTTCCAATTGCTGGCGATACGACGGCGACAGCAGTCCGAACGGCGGTCGCCGGGACGCGTGCGTCGATAAGAGCGTCGAACTCATCGACTTGACAAAGACGTCGAACCCGACGCTCATGATTTACGGCGACGCCGATCCGTATCTCGACCTCGAGAAACTCGCAGAAGCCGCGAAGCTTCTGCCGAAAGGGTCGGAAGTCGAGATTATTCGCGGCGGTTCGCACGCGATCATGCTCGAAAAGCCCTTCTATCGCGCGTTTCAAGAGAAAGTGATTCGCTTCTTGCGGGCGGAGTGATCTATCGCGAACTTTCGAGGCAAGAGGGCGTTGCGCAACGACAAAACGACGCGTTTCCGTCGCGGGTTATACGAACGGGAACGCGTCGTTTTGCGTTGGGGTTTTCTGGTATGAGAGATTCGACTATAAGAGAGGTCGCGTCTAATTAGATCACGCGTTGACTCATTCTTTGTGAGAAATGTAGTAGAGCCGAATTAGATCGAGATCAATGCCTTCGAACGCTTTGTTCAGAATCTCACGCCCTTTGTGGCATAGTTGCTGTATCCGTTGAAGCGAGACCTTTCTTCCGTCCTCGTCGCCTTTATCCTTGGCAAGTTGCTTGTAGGTCGTCTTAGCCCCAGTAATTCCAACGAGGATAGCGATTGTGGTCTCGAAGTCGAACTCTATATTAAACCCGCTCAAGTAACGGAGGCACAACTTAACGTTCGGGACGGTTAGCGCGCTACAGATCGACGTCTTTCGCTTGAGCAACATTTTCATTTCTTCGATTATTTCCAGATCGCTAATTTTGTTCGCGCTTTTGTCAACGAGGCGTTCGGCTAGCGAGTTTCCAGATTCGTCCGTCGCGTCGAGAGAAGAAGTCCGTTTGCTATAAAGCTTGTTTAAGAAGGAGATAGAACCCTTTCTTACGCATGCCGTAAGGTACGTTTTAATCGTGGCGTTTTGACCGATTTGAAACCGATCAAGGGCCTGGAGCGCAATTAACGACGCGTTGGCGAGCAGATCGTCTCTCGTCGCAGTGTCGAGATTGCATTTAACGACTGACAGAGCCGCTGATTTGACGAAGCCCAAGGCAAGCTTCATAATTTTGTTGCGAAGGTCGTCGTGAGCGTTGAACATCGAAGAAACGTCGCGAGGAGTTTTCTGATAATTCGTCACAAACAGACGAAGCGAGCGGAACTTTGGATTGAGACTGAAAAAGATCTTTTGGACGTCTCTAATTTGTTCTGACGACGGCGTGTCGAGCGCTTGAGCGATTTTACTTTTGAGACGCAGAATGACTCCGGCGAATTCTTCGCGCGCGTTCGTAACCGTCGTCTCGACGTCGTTAAAACGACCCGAGGTCTCGAAATCGCGTTTTACGTCGTTATTGTCTTTCATGAGTTTGGCGTGTTCGTAACAACACCAGGCGTAAAGCAACGGCAAACTCTTCGAAAAGAGCGATATGCTCCCAACTCTCAATTTGTAGAGCTTGGACGCAAGTTCGTCACCGTAGCGCTTGAACCAAAGCTCGTCGTCGTAGCGCCTGAACCAAAGCTCGTCGACGTAGCGCTTGAACCAAGGCTCGTCGTCGTAGCGCTTGAGCCAAGGCTCGTCGTCGTAGCGCTTGAGCCAAAGCTCGTCGTCGTAGCGCTTGAGCCAAAGCTCGTCGTCGTTGGGATTGAACCAAGGCTCGTCGTCGTAGCGCTTGAGCCAAAGCTCGTCGTCGTTGGGATTGAACCAAGGCTCGTCACCGTTGGGATTTACCATCTTGTACCTCCTTACAATATACATTGGACTTTATGAAATCTAAGGATTGCGCGTACAGTCGAACCGTCGAAAGAGGCTTCATGGAGTTCCTCTGCGCAAGACCGTTGAGGTTCGTGACAATCATCGAAAGTGTGGTGAAGAAATGAACGCGCGACGCAATTGCGGAGTCTTGCGCGTTCAATGTCCTCAAGGCGGTTCCACCAATAGAAGACGCCAAGAGCCCGAGATAAAGAAACGCTATCAAACGCGCCTTCGATTTCGGGAATAATAAGAATAGAGAATACTCAATCAGAATTCCCCATGTTGCTCAGTATACAACAAGTTTACAAGGCGTCAAGAGTCTTAGGTCAAGAGTCTTAGAAAGTTTTACCGCGATTTTAATAAGATTTTACGACGCGCGGGAATTTCCGGGCAAAGCGTGTGGAATATTTTCGTCGACTTCATTGGAACGGGAGAAAAGACAAGGTCGGATGAAATCAATCGACGAACGTAAAACGCCGCGCAACGTCGACGAGGCGATCGAAGAGTTGCGCGACGTTTCTCAGAGCGAACGGTAACGCGCTACGCGACCGTTTAGTAGCACTGCATTTGTAGCATGACGCGATCGAAGCGTTTCTTTTGAAGGTCGTCCTTCGCGATCCAGAAGTAGACGGAGCCGACGTCGCCGAACATACGATCGGTTTGTCCTTCGACTTTTTGCCAGAGACTAATTTGGAGAAGGAGGGTCCATGCGCTTGGATCGTCGGAGACGTCTTCGAACATTTCCGACGCCATCTCGGCGATTTCTTCTTCCATTGGATTCTGAATGAGGACAGGGTATCCGAAGAGTTTGACTTCGTCGTCCGCGTGTTCGCCTTCGTAGCCGAGTTCTTCGGCGATTTCGACGTAGAGATCGGTCATTTCCTGTTCGTCTTCGTCTTCCGCTTCTTCGGCGTATTCGTCGAGGAGTTCGTTTCCTTCGGAGGCGATTTCGTCGTACGGGTCGGGGATACTCAGGCGATTACCGATCGTAACGGATTCTTGGAAGATATTCGCGTCGGCGTCGAGCACTTCTTTCGGGGTCTGGACGCGGGTCAAATTTGCGGCGTCTTCGAAGTAGAGGACTTTCCATCCGGAGAACTCTTCCGGGTCGCCGCCCCAGGGGAGGTCTTCATAATCGTAGAAGAAGCTGAGAAGGCCGGATTTCGGGAGGAGGTTATCTTTATCGAAGGGCGCGGTTTCGGCGAGGTTGATTTGCATGAGGAAGGCGATTGGGCGCGAAGAGCCGTTCGGGTTTTTGGTGGTCGGCCATACGAACCCTTGCGGAACGTCGGGGTCGCCGCCGATTTTACTCGTTCCGATAGGCAGATCCTCGTCGGTAATTTCATGCTCGAAATAAATCTCGTTTTTAGCGAGACGCGCCCAAATTTCGCGCATCTGTTTAACTAGTTCTTTGCGATCGGACATAGCGATTCTCCTTATTCAATCTATATTCAATCTTTGATTGACGTCCGAATTTAACTCCCGTTAAGGCGGCCCCCGACGTATCGGCGCCGCCGCCTACTGAAATTATAATATAACGGCGGGAACGCGACGTTAAATTTGAAATTTTCTTCGATTATCCCCCGCCTTGGCTCGCCCGCCTTATCGTCTGCGGCGTCGATTAGCTCGAGGACGATCGAGCAGGCTTCGACGGTTGTCGCGCTTTCATCAAGTTCGCGACGAACCGGCGCAGATTCTTTACACGAGCCGACGCAGCAAGCGCGAGTGTTCAGGCGCCGACGAGTTCGGCGTTGCAATCGTATGAGTCGACGAACAACATTCGTCTTGTTCTTCACGCTCGGCGGCTAACGTCGACTTTTCAACGAAGGCTTGCTCGACGGCGCCCGCGTCTTTGGGATTTCCGACGATGGGATAGAAAAGGTCGTAAGGGTAAAAACGATTTTGAATGTTGCAAAATAGGCGCGGGAGCGTATAATAGGTTGACTTCGAGGAACCGGTCGAGGTCAAGCCGAATCCTTCGTAAAAGGATACAATCGTCGCGATAGGTAGCGGGAGAACCTGCCGCCTATCGAGAAGCTTAATGCAATCAACCCGCTATTGCCGAAAGTAACGGTTATAAAGGAAGGATTAAACGAAACGGAAAGACTCGTGTTAATGAAAAGGGAGCTTAATTGAATACAGGGTGATTGTATGAATTGCTCCCCGGCGATTAACGACCGTATTAACGAACTAAAGGAGAAAGGACTGAGTTGCGATCTTGACGTTTCATGCGCTTAGTCGGCGACGTGATTGTTAAGATGAAAGGAGTAGACAAAGGCTACTGGTTTTATGTTAGGAATCGAGAAAGAAAGCCGCGATCTCGGCGGAGCGCCGGTCGCGTATTGCGCAAAGACGATCCGATTTCATCCTACATGGTTGAATCTTTGCAAATATTCCTTCGGAGTATACCAGCGGCAATTATCGCTCAAATTGACGTTGATTCTCTTGAAGAGAGAAAGTCAGTTTACTTTAAAGGAACGACAGGCAGAGACAAGTTCAGTCAAATTCAAAGTGAAATTGAATCGTTTAATAGCTTTCGATTCGACCATAGAAACGGATTACACAAATAAGAAAGCTCAAAGGTGTGGACATGTATGCAGTTTTAATGAAGGCTATGAAGAGCTTAAACGACTAATAGAGAATCAAAGTGAATATTCCATTGAAATGATATTAAAGTTTACAGGCATAAAAGGAGCTAGTAAACTTTCCAATAATAAAAACAATTACATTTTACCTAATGTCAACAAAGTGAGGAGATAAACATGTATTCGATACGACTGTTTGAAGATTATGAAAATAATCCTTGGTTTCTTAATGGTGGAAATTTAATAATCGAAGACTTATTAAAACCAAGGAATAAATATAACATAAAATTCTTTTCCGGTAATCCTTGGGATCCTTATGAAAATGAAGGCAATGATATTCAAGATGATTGTTTTGATGATTTATCATTAGATGAACATTGGTTTCGATCGCCATATTTTGTTTTTAGCAATATTTTCTCTTTTTGTAGAATAGAATACAATTTAGTCGCCGATAAAGACAGAAATGGAGAGAAAAAAGATGTTGTATTGTGGAGTGTTTGTTCTGAACATGAAGCCATTCCTTTTATAAAAGATATTTTTAAAATCAAGTGCAGCTCGACTTGTCCGTTTGTGATAGAAGAAGAGATGGAATCTTCATTGATTATTATTAAAAACAAAGACATTTTAAAAGAAAATGAAAAAGAATATCTTGAAGATATGTGCTTTGACAGAATAGGAAATAAATATTACTTAATGTCTGCGGGAGACTTAAAACTCCGTCGCACATATAATAACGAATTGTTAAGTTTTACAATGAAAGATTGTTTAGTTCCTTTTGATAATCTAACATGGATTAACTTAAAAACAAAAAACAATTGGTAATCACATAAAACAACATGTTACTAGAGGTGTAAAATGTATTTGATTAAGATTCAAAAATACAATCAAGATAACAGATGGATTAAAAGTGGAGGAGATTTAGTCATTGAGGCCATTGTTAATGGCAACATGGCTGAAATTGACGCCGACGGTATCATAACTCCTTTGCTTCCAAATTCCCTAACCGAAGGTTTAAACCTAGAGTTTGGACGAAACAAGTTTTACAATACGACAAAGCCGAATGGAATTGAGTGTGAAACATGGTATAACAGTTTGCCTTCAAGCAAGGCTGTTTTGCTACAAGACAAATGTGGAATAAAAGAAGGTGATGTATGGAGTTTTTTTGAAAGTCCAGACGCACTCGAATTTAAGATTCTTTGTTTAAGAATCAAACACAATGAAGATTGTCCAATTGAATTTATCGACTTACATGAAGCTAGTAATTTCTTCTATACGTTAGTATTTAATCTATATGAGGAATTATCTAGCAATGACATAGACATTCTTTATGAGTACAGTACATTTAAAAACGACAGAGGAGCTTTTGTTATTTTAAAATCCATTGTCGAAAAAGTGTTGTCCGAACGTTACATGAAAATACTGCAAAAATGTAATTACAAAGAATTTAATGAAATGGACTGGCTGTTTTATAAATATGCCAAAGAATAATCGTTTGTATTTTACAAAAAGCTAAATATCTCTGAATCTTAAATAAAACCTCCGGGTCTCGTGTACAATGGGACTCGGAGGTTTTTATTATGCAACTCTTACTTACTTAATTACTTACTTTTCGTCCGTGTTCTTTGGATCGTTTTGAGCGTTTGCTGTAGCGCGAACCGGGAACCAACGCCCGAACGTTGGTCCGCCGACCTTATGGAGGTCGGGGCGGCGCTTCGCGCGGAAAAATCGCCCTTTGGGCAATGGCGTCGTAGGCGCGAATGGGCGTTTGCAACCCGGCAAGCGACCAACGGGAGCGACGATTTGCCAACCGCGCGGTAGCGCGAACCGGGATGAAACGTCCGAACGTTTCCGCGAATTGGGATCCAACGTCCGAACGTTTGTCCCCCCGACCTTATGTTATGGAGGTCGGGGCGGCGCTTCGCGCGGGAAAATCGCGCTTTGCGCGATGGACGCGCCTTTGGCGCGTTGGCGCTGTCGCGGGACGCATAGCTTTCCGTTGTCCGCAGGCTAAAGCCAGACGGCTTCCCCCTTCGGGCGCGCTTCGCGCGGTAAAAATTGAAGGCTCGCTTCGCATCGCCCTTATTTCATCCGGTTGGGAATTATGTATCGGCAAAGCGACCAACGGGAGCGATGATTTTCCATCCGCGCGGTAGCGCGAACCGGGATCCAACGCCCGAGCGTTGGTCCGCAGGGTAAAGCCAGACGGCTTCCCCCTTCGGGCGCGCTTCGCGCGTTAAAAGCGCTGTCGCGGTATGCTTAGCTTTCCGTTATCCGCCGACTAAAGCCGGCGGCTTCCCCCGACCTTATAGAGGTCGGGGCGGCGCTTCGCGCGGAAAAATCGCCCTTTGGGCGATGGTCGCGCCTTTGGTACGAATGGGCGTTTGCAACCCGGCAAGCGACCAACGGGAGCGACGATTTGTCAACCGCGCGGTAGCGCGAATCGGGATGAAACGTCCGAACGTTTCCTAGAAGACGTCGCCTTGGCGGTAGGGCTGGGACCAGGCGGAGTCGGCGGAGAGGGGGGAGAGGGCGTAGGCGGAGCCGTGGTTCACACAGCCGGCGCCGACCCGATACGCCTTGGCGCGCACGAATAGGTCGTCCGGCTTGAGCGTGTAGCTTCCTTCCAATTCGCTCGTAACGTCCAGAACCTGACTAATCTCCGGCGACCAGCATTCGACGACTCGCTCCGGCGTGTTCTTGTCGTCGTTGCCCGTCTTCAGATACTTGACCGTCTTGTCAAAGTCCTTCTTCGCGCCGACGAACTCGATTCGATATTCCCCTTCCAACTTCGGGTCAAGCCTGACCGCGAGCGTCTTGCCGTCGAAGGTAATCTCGGCGAATTCCAGCCCGGTCGAAATATACGATCGCCCGCGATTCATGGCGTCGAAGAGCGCCCCTGCCTCGAGCCTGTCCGCCAGAACGTGCGTTCGACTGTGGAAGGCGAGGTAGTCGCCTCGAACAACGCCGTGGCTGTCGTCCGTGCCCGTCGCGTAAAGGAGCGGCTCGTCATGCTCCGCCCGATAGGCGTTCACAATATCCCACAGACGCTCCGGCGTCCACGCCTCCGGAAGGTACGCCCAACTCGTGTTGTTGTTCAAGATCTCAATATGGCGAATCCCCGGGCGCGTGAAGAGATAGCTCGGCTGGATATTGTAATATTGCCAAAGCGGATGATTCACCGTAAAGAGATAAGGCGCCTTCGCGTCGGCGTAGAACTCGCGCGCGTAGTCGTACAGCTTGACGATTAGGTCCCTCATCGACGGATCGTCTAGGTAGAATTCCTTCTCCACGTTGATTAAATTGACGTGGATATTCGGCGCCGTCATTTCAAAGCCAGGTATAAGGAGGAATTTGCCCGCCTTCGCGAACTGACTCTGAAGCTCCTTTTCCGTCTTCATGCGGACGTATTTCCCGTCCTTCGTCTCGATGATGCGGACGGAATCGTCCCCGAATCGGTCCTTTGCGACCTGAATGTGCGCGTCGACTAGGTTCGGCCAGGCGTAATGGTCGGCGACCCGCTTCCAGAAGGACGTCTCGCCTTTAAACGGCGCCGGGTCGGTCGGCGCGTAGTTCATTCCGAACCCGTCGAAACGCAGCCTCTCGTCCCGAAGAATATTGTGGTCCGTTAGGCTCAGGAAGTCGTAGCCTCGCCGCTTGTATTCGTCGACGACGACCTCCGGTAGGTCCTGCCCGTCGCTCCAGTGCGTGTGGGTGTGGATGTTCCCCTTGAACCAGCGCGGTTGCGACGTCGTCTCCGCTCGAAGTTGGGCGAAAGGCGCAAATTGCGAGGTCAGTTGGGTCGCGCCGAGGGACGCGACGCCTGTTAAGGCGGTTTTGATGAAGTCTCTGCGTTTCATGATGACACGGTCGTTTGGTTCTTAAAGGTTGAAAAAGGATTCGTTTTGCTGTTCCATCGCCCACCGACGATTTTCCCGCGCGTAGCGCCGCCTGCCAGAGGCGGGATCCAACGTCCGAGCGTTGGTCCGCAGGCAAAAGCTTCCCCCTTCGGGCGCGCTTCGCGCGGGGGGCGCTGTCGCGTGGATCATAGCGGCGCCTTATCCGCCGACTAAAGCCGGCGGCTTCCCCCGCGCTTATGGAGCGCGGGGCGGCGCG
>ONGM01000195.1 GCA_900317365.1 uncultured Planctomycetota bacterium | reverse complement strand
GCGATTTTATTCGTTACGCGACGGAAGAGGGTATTTTATCGCGTTTTTCTTCATTTTGCGTTCGAGTTCCGCCGCTAGATCGACGTCGAGTTCGTCGCAGAGATTGAGCAAGTAGCAGAAGACGTCGGCAATCTCGTCGGCAACGGCGATCTTCTTCTCCGGATCGTTCTTAACGGCGTACGACTCTTCGACGGTCAGCCACTGAAAACACTCCATAAGCTCCGCCGCTTCGATCGCAACGGACATTGCCAAATTCTTCGGCGTGTGATACGACTGCCAATTTCGTTCGACGACGAATTGCGTCGCCGCGCGTTTCAGCTCCTCGATCACGCTATGCTTATCAGAAAACGCAGGCGTCATTGGAGTTCCTTACCGCATAAAACCCGAATTCGAACAGAACGTCGAATCAATCCGGTTAAGAAAAGCAAAAGGCGCGCGACTGATCGCGGCGAATTACGCCGCGATCAGTCGACGCGCTACGTCAAACGAATCAACGTTATTTCTTTTCTTCCCAAGGCTGGCTAAACTTCTTCGCCGTCGTGGAGAACATCCAGTCGCGGCTTTCGTGCTTGTCTTCCCACTCTTGTCGCGCCAGACCCGCCGCGCCGATATACCCGGCGGCGTTCCCGAGCGTCGCGAATCCAATGCGCAGTCGTTCCGCAAGATGCAGGAAAATTCGAGAGCGCGTCTCGTCTTCCACCGTCTTCAGGAAGAGTCGGCCCGTCTCCGTCTCCGCGCCGCCGAACGTCATGGCGCCGCCGAGAAGTATGCACGAAGGATCGAGCGTGTGAATCAAGGAAATCATGCCGTGAGAAAGATAACGCGCCGTCTCTTTAACGATCCGAATCGCGATCTCGTCCCCCTTCTCCGCCTCTTCGAAGACCATCTTCGGAATCTCGTCGTTGCGTTGACGACCGCGAACGCGTTCCGTCAGACTCGTCTTCAATTCCGCTTCGACGTAATCGATCGTGCGGTTCGCGACTCCCGTCGCGCTCGCGTACGCTTCAAGGTGTCCGCGCTGACCGCATTTGCACCACCGCGCGTTCTCCGACGTGTCGATCAAGTTGTGCCCCGCCTCGCCGCCGTGGCTATGCGTGCCGTTCCATACGCGACCGTCGAGAACGATGCCGCATCCGACCCCGGTGCCAAGCGTCAGAAGAATCAAGCCCTCCTCGTTCTTACCGGCGCCGACCCAATATTCGGCAAACGCCGCCGCCGGACCGTCGTGCGCAAACGTTACGGGAAGTCCGCTGTATTCCGCAAGTTTGTCCCGGATCGGATAGAAATCCCAGCCGGGAAGATTCGACGGACGCACGAGAGACCCGCTCGGAAGATCGAGCGTTCCCGGGGAACCAAGACCGACTTGCGCAACGTCGCCAGGCGTCAAATTCGCCTTCTGAATCGCTTCGTGGACAGCCGTCGCCATACGCCGCGTGGCGTCGTCCGCGCCGCGCTCGACGTACGTCGGGGTCGAAAGATACGCTAACGTTTCGCCGGCGTCGCTTAAAACGCCGACCTTAATATTGGTGCCGCCGAGATCGATTCCGACAAAATTCTTTTTGACGCTAGAATCGCTGTGTTCCATCGGGGTAACTCCCTACCATTATCCAGTAAAATCGTTTTCCCGCGCAAGCGCGGAACTAAATCGACGCGTCTCGTCGCGCAGACGCAAAGTTTCACCGTCATATCATACAGAAAACGGCGCAAAAAAAAACATGCGAAAAGAAAAAAACGAGAAAAAAATGACCAAATCGTCGTTTTAAAATCGGCGTTGCGCGACTTGCGCGCGGCGTCGACTCGCGATAAAATACATAGGAAAATGAAGTCGAATCCCTCGGCGCGAGTCGTCGACGTCGCGGGACCGACCGGTCGACGGAACCAACCGATCGCCGCCGCGCCGATCCGAACGCGCGGCGCAACAGAACGAACGCATGAAAAAATGAAAAGCGCCGACGCAGAACGCAGAAATTCCGCATTCTATCCAAACGTGCGAAACGCCCTCGCCGTCGCGCTCGAGACTTTCTTTGAGGCGGCCTATCCCAACTCGTGCGTACTTTGCGATCGTCCGACCGCGCCGATTCCATGTCCGCCGCGTCGCGTCGTCGTGCCTGCGGAAGCCCTCCTCTGCGAAAAATGCCGACGCGCGCTCGTCGCAAAAAGCGTCTTCTGCCCGCGTTGCGGCTCCCCTTACGCCTCCGTCGTTCACCGTCAAAACGGCGCGCAAGCCTGCGGCGACGCCTTCAGCTTCGATTGCATTTACCCGCTCAATTTCTATCGCGGGCTCACGCGAAGCGCGCTGCTAAAAATGAAACACGAATTCTTCCCCAACGTCGCCAAAGCGCTCGGGAGACTCTTCTACGAAACCAAACGCGAGGAACTAGAACAATTCGCGCCCGACTGCGTCGTCGCAACGCCTATGCACTGGACCCGACGCTTCGGAAGAAACGGCGTCAACGCCCCGGATTCGCTCGCAAAGGAACTTGCGCTCGCGCTCGGCGTCGACAATCTGTCGCGTCGCGTCAAAAGAATCCGCGCGACCCAACCGCAGACCTCCGTCGAAACATGGCGGAGAATCGACAACGTCGCCGGCGCCTTTCGCGCGGACGAACGCGCGTTTCAGGGAAGACGAGCGCTACTGCTCGACGACGCCTGCACGACCGGCGCGACCGTTTCCGAAATCGCTCGCGTCCTCAAAGAGGTCGGAGCCGACGCCGTATGCGTCGGCGCCATTGCCCGCGCAGGACTCAGCAGACGGTTTATCAATCCGAATCAAACGGCGGCGCAAGCCTCGGCTCACGCGCCCAATCACTATAACACTTGATTTTCACAGGAGTTTAAAATGTCAACGTCGACGTCGCGACGACTTCTCGTCGCAGCCGCCTTCGCATGCGTTTCGCTCTTCGCTTTCGCCGCGAACGACGCGCGCGCAAACGACCCTTTGCGCGCTCCCGCGTACCCGCTGATCGCTAACGATCCATACTTCAGCGTTTGGTCCAACACCGACCAACTCGCCGAATCCTTCCCTGTCCACTGGACCGGAAAAATTAACGCGCTCACCTCCTTTATTCGTATCGACGGACAAAAATTGCGCATTATGGGCAATCCTGTCGAATATTACCACGACGCGCGCGCCATGCGTCAAGTCGACGTCAAAGTTCGCGCTACGAACACGACCTACGTCTTCAACGATATGGGCGTCGAACTCAAATTGACCTTCACCAACCCGAACCTTCCCGACGACTTGGACGTCCTCGCTCGCCCGGCGACCTACGTTACCTGGGAAGTCGTCTCCGTCGACGGAAACGATCACGAGATCAAGATCTATTTTGACGCCACCGCCGAACTGTGCGTCAACACGGTCGATCAAAAGGTCGTCGGCGAACGCCTCGAAACGAAAAATCTCGACGCGCTCCGACTCGGGACCGAAAGTCAAGAGATGCTCGTTAAATCCGGCGACGACATGCGCGTCGACTGGGGATACTTCTACGCCGCCGTCGAAAAGGGAACCGCGAAATGCGCGCTCTCCGGCGCTCTCGAAGCCCGAAACCTCTTCCTGAAATCCGGCGACGTCGCCAAAACCGACGATCAGAAATTCCCGCGTCGTTGCGACGACGACTGGCCGACCGTCGCATTCGCCTTCGACTGCGGCGTCGTTAGGAATACGCCTGTCGTTCAGAAGATCATCCTCGCATACGACGACGAATACTCCCTGACATTCCTCGGCGACAAACTCCGACCCTATTGGCGTAAGGACGGAAAAGACGCCAAAGATATGCTCGAAGACGCCTTCGCGCAATACGACGATCTCAAAGCGCGCGCTCAAAAATTCGACGAAGAACTCTGGGATCGCGCCACGAAGGCCGGCGGCGAAAAATACGCCTCGCTTTGCTCCATCGCCTACCCGCAATCGATCGCCGCGCATAAGCTCGCCGTGCTCCCGAACGGCAAGACCGTCTTCGTCTCAAAAGAATGCTTCAGCAACGGATGCGCCGCCACCGTCGACATTCTCTACCCGACCGCCCCGATCTTCATGGTCTTCAGCGCCGATCTTCTCAAAGGCACGACGACCCCCGTGCTCGAATACGCCGATAAGAGCGGTCGCTGGAAGCGCCCCTTCGCGCCCCACGATTTGGGTCAGTACCCGCTCCTCGAAGGCCAACGCTACGGCGGCGGCGAACGCACCGAAGAGAATCAAATGCCCGTCGAAGAAAGCGCCAATATGCTGATCGTTCTCGACGTCGTCGCGCGACTCGACGGCAACGCCGACTACGCGCTCGAATATTGGGGAACGCTCCAAAAGTGGGCGGACTACCTTCTCGCCAAAGGCTTGGATCCGGAAAATCAGCTCTGCACCGACGACTTCGCGGGACACCTCGCTCATAACGCGAACCTTTCCGCGAAAGCGATCGTCGCGCTCGGATGCTTCGCCGACCTCTGCGAACGCGCCGGCAAACCCGACGACGCCAAAAAATATCGCGCTAAAGCCGAAGAGTTCGCGAAAGACTGGCCGAAACTCGCCGACGCCGGCGACCACTACAAGCTCGCGTTCGACCGCGACGACTCTTGGAGCATGAAGTACAATATCGTCTGGGATCGACTCCTCGGACTCAATCTCTTCCCGAAAGAAATCGCCGCGAAAGAACTCGCGTATTACAAGACGAAAATGAACAAGTACGGACTCCCGCTCGACAATCGTTCCGACTACACGAAACTCGACTGGGAAGTTTGGACCGCGACCCTCGCCGAAGATCGCGAAGGCTTTGACTCCATAATGCAAGGCGTCTACAACTTCGTCAACGCGACCCCGAACCGCGTCCCGCTCTCCGACTGGTACTTCACCAGCACGTCGAAACAGCGCGGATTCCAAGCGCGCGCGGTCGTCGGCGGCGTCTTCATTAAATTGATGGAGAAATAATCCGACTCGTCGCGCCGTTCGCGCGAACCATACGCGGACGCCTATGCGATCGCAACGGTCGCGTAGGCGTCTTATTTCGCAAATGATCTTGAAAAAAGCGCCGTCGAGGAACGCGACAACGGCGCGGAAAGCTCGCGCGCAACGCCAATCGCTCGGAAAAGCGACCGTCTCGGCAAACGTTTCGTCGATTTTCTTGATTTTTTCATTTCTAACAATTGAAAGAGAAAAAAAGATTCATATAATATCTAGCGAAGCTACGCGCATTGGAGACGCGCCTTTGGCGTCGACATGCGCTCTGCGGCAGTCTTTGATTTTAGAGAAAGGAGAACAGAATGGCCGATAATGAGAAACTTCGGGAACTGTACGTCGACGGCGTTGGACAAATTCACTTTGCCGGAAATATGGTTCGTTTTGATATGGTTACGCTCCAACCGGGAGCGGACGGACAAGCGCCTACGCCGGCGCCCGCGTTCCGCGTCGTCATGCCGCCGCAAGGCTTCCTTGGCGCGTTCAACAGCATGCAGCAGTTGATTGATAAACTCGTCGAAGCCGGCGTTCTCCGCAAGAACGAAAACGCCCAACAGTAACCGTCGACGGATTCGGCGCGCGTCGACCGCGCCGATTATAGTTCCCGCGCGCGACCTCATTCGCTGGGGTCGCGCGTTTTCTATTAACGCAAAGCGTCGTCGTCGACGACGCGCGCGCTAACGATTAAAATCAGTAAAAAAGGATCGCGTCTATGGGGACGATACGAACGGTCAAGCCCGTCTTACTTTTAATCGCGGCGTTCGGCGCAACGTCGGAAGCGCTCGAACTCGGAAAAGCGCGCGCCGTCGAACGCTTTGGGAAAATTGCCAAAGAAAGCGCGCCGTACCGGTTCGACTCTTTTACGCAATACTACGCCAAAGAAATGGGCGACGCGCTTCCGAAGCGCTTCTGGGTCTTTGAGAATCTGATCCAGCCGGACGAACTCGCCTCGATTAAGCGCGAAACCAACGATTGGGAAGCGGAAATCGGCGCTTCCCTATTCGCCGCCGGGAAGGCTCCGACCCCGCGCCCGCTCAATCTTGACCCCGGATACATTGAACTCGGCAAACTCATTTTAGCGTCGACGAAGGACCACGCCCACCGCATTTACCTACGCGACGGTATCTTTGCGGAAACGACGCTCATGTACGCGCAAAAAGAATGGCGCGCGCTGCCGTGGAGCTACGCCGACTATCAAGACCCGACGAATCAGGCGTTCTTCTCCGAATGCCGCGAGTACCTTAAAACGCGACTGCGCAACGATTGAGCGCCCAGTCGCGACTTACGCCGAGCTCACTCGACAGGCTCGGCAGGCTCGGCAGGCGCCTCCTCGACGCTCGCCTCGTCCGACGTCGGCTCGTCAAATTCCTCGGAAAGATCCGTCTCCTTCGGGGGCGCAGGCAAACCGCGCAATAAGGCGTTAAGCTCATTGGCGGCGGTCGGTTCGCCAATGAAAAGCGCCGAACCGGAGGCCGTCGCGTAGTTCATGCCTTCCGAATGTCGACAGCCTTTAAAAAAGCGCTTGACGTCCTCCGCCTGCCCGGTCGCGAAATCGTCGAGTCGCAGCTCGACGTCCGGCTTCATCCAGCAGACGGGATCGCCGCGTTCGACGAGAATCGGCTGGCGCGCCGCGTCGTCCCCTTTCGCCTCCAGCGCGGCGGCGAGGTCTTTTCCGACCCCGGACTCGTCGAAGAACCCGTCGTCGCCCATTAAGACGGAATAAATCGTCTCGCCCTCCGCCTGACCCTGCGCCTGCATCGGACAACAGTAGGCGTTCGGAACGCGCGCGAAGAACTCGCGATTATGCTCGGAATCCCACGGTTCGTCGAGCGCGATTTCGTCGTAAAGAGCCTTTTCCTCTTCCCCGAGATACGGCAGAATGAGGACGCGCCAGCTGTGGAGCGGCTTGCCGCCCGCGTCGACCGTGAACGCCGGAGGAAGCGTTCCATGCTCCTTCTGATACGCTAAAAGAGCGCACGCGATCAATTTCTCGCGCATAACGCAATCGGCGCGAGGATACGCGTCGCGAACGACGTCGAGGGACGCGAAGAGTACGCGCGCGCCGAATAACGCCATATTCGTTTCCGGGGTCGAAGTCAGCCAGGACGCGACGGTCGGGTCTTTGGCAAGTTCTTTTTCGACGTCGTCAGGCGCGTCCGTCATTCTCTCCCATAGGGCGCGAAACTTAGCGAACGCTTTCGCGTCGTCGAGCGGCGGTGCGGAAATAAAGAACCATTCGGCGGCTATTTGGACGAGTCCGTCGGCGGCGCTCGGACCTATAACCCCCAATAACATTGAGACGGATCCGCGACGACGCAAAACGAGCATATCTTGAAAAGCGCCGAGCACAAAAGTCTTCTCGGAGTCAAACGCGCGATCGAGTCCCTGCTCGAAGTAGTCGGAGTCGAGGAAATCGCGCCACAGCGCGGCGACGCGGGCGAGTTCCGCGTCGGTTGGAGGAACGGGAGAGTTGAAAATCTGAACGCCGGTCGCCAGGCATAGATTCCAGATTCCGACGATGCGATCAACGGTCGTACCCGCCTTCGATTCCAGCGTAGCGCGGGCGAAAAGCGTTATAGTCTCAACGTCGTCGATCGCGCCGGAAACGTCCCCGGAACCGAGACGATAATTGGCGCGCGCGACGAGCAGGCGGGAGATCTCTTTGGTATACTGCGTGTCGGCGAGATTCATTCCAATGAAATACCCGTCGGG
>ONGM01000081.1 GCA_900317365.1 uncultured Planctomycetota bacterium | reverse complement strand
TCGACCCAGATCAACGAGGACGCGACGAATCTGCGCGCGGTCGTTACGCGCACCGGCGACGTTTCCCAGCCGCTCCTCGTCTCCATTGCGGTCTCCGACGACACGGAACTTTCCGCCCCGACTTCCGTCGTGATTCCGGCGGGTCAAAGCTCCGCGACCTTCTACTATTCCGGCGTTCAAGACGGCGAACACGACGACGATCAATGGGCGGACCTCACGGTCTCCGCGCCGGGCTTCGATTCGCAGTCGGCGACGATCAATATCGTCAATATCGATCGCACGACGCTCGCGATTTCGACGAACAAGTCGACGCTCACGGAAGGGGAGACGGCGACGGCGACGGTAACGCGCGATTACGTTACGGATCAGCCGCTCGTCGTGAAGTTGCGCGCGTCCGTTACGGGGCAATTGACGTTCCCGGCGTCGGTTACGATTCCGGCGGGCGCGGCGTCCGCACAATTTGAGATCGTCGCGACCGACAACGACGCGCCGGAAAGCGACGCGTCCGTTACGATCACCGCGTCGAGCGCCGGCGCCGAGTCCGGAACGACGACCCTGACCGTCGTCGACAACGACGAAGCGACCCTCTCGCTGACCTTTACGACCGCGACGATTTCCGAAGGCGCGGGGCCGAACTCGCTCGTCGGAATTGTGTCGCGCGCGGAAGCGGCGAACTCGCCTCTCACCGTCCGACTCTCGTCCTCGCGCGCCGATAAGCTCATCGTGCCGACTTCCGTCGTGATCCCGGCGGGTAAGACGTCCGTCGAGTTCCACGCGACTGCGGTCGACAACGGCGAAGTCGACGGAAGCGTCAACGTTACCGTAACCGCGACCGGCGTGCTTCAGAATTGCGACTGCTCGATGGCGCCCGGCTCGACCGGCGTTACGACCGCGACCGTTACCGTAACGGACAACGACGGCCCCGCGCTCTCCCTCGCCTTCGATAGCGTCGTGCTGCGCTCCGGTCAGACGAACGCGACGACGATTACCGTTAAGCGCAACGTTCAATCGTCGCAGAAGCTCGTTGTGAAACTCGCGAGTTCCGACCCCGCCCTCACCGTGCCTGCGTCCGTAACGATTCCCGCCAACGCCGCTTCCGCGCAAGTCGTCGTCTCGACCGCATTGACTGCGGAAGACGTCTGGGCGACCGTTACCGCGACCGCGAACGGATACGCTTCCGCCTCCGCGCTCGCGCTCGTCTCCAACGTCTCCTTGCCCGATCTCGCCGTTACCGATATTACCGCGATTGCGAGCGTCGACGGACAAGGGCGCGTCGACGCGACCTATACCGTCGAGAACCAAGGGTTGCAGACCGCGCGCGGACCCTGGACGGAAAAGGTCTGGCTCTCGCGCACTCCAGATATCGCCGCCGACGCGATTCTCGTCGCGACGAATACGCAAACGGGCGCGCTTTCCAACGAAGCCGGTTCCAACGCCGTAACCCGCGCCTTCTCCTTCGAACTACCCGATCCGACGGCGGAATATTACCTCTGCGTCGAGCTCGATACGGACGAAGAAGTCGAAGAGTCGATCGAGACGAACAACCTGGCGATTAGCGCGAAGATCAGCGCGAATTTCGTCGCGCCTTACCTTGCCGTCGTTTCTACCGAAACGGAGAAGGGTGATCCCTCGCGGCCGCTGACCTTTACCGGTTGGGCGTACGATCCGACCTCCGGCGTTCGCATGCCGGGCGTCGACGTCAAGATCTTCATTACCTCCGGCGATATCGTCCGCACGATCACCGCCACGACCGACGAAACCGGCGCCTTTGAAACGATCTGGACGCCCCTCTCGAACGAATGCGGCGCATATACGATCGCGGCGACACATCCGCTCTATAATAACGCGGACGCGCAAGATCGCTTCAGCCTCATGCGCATGACCACGAACTTTACGCGCGCTACGTGTAACATAATTGAGAAACAGAGTGCGACAGGAACCTTTGAAATTACGAATTATTCCTCGGAACCGATTACTGGATTGCGCTACGAAGTCGAAGGTTTGCCTGAGAATATTGACGTCATGGTGAATTTCTCGAGCGAGGATCCGTCGACTGGCGAAGCGATTATCGCCGCCGGACAAACGATCACCGCGACGATTACCGCCAAGGCTCTAGACGCCTCCGTTACAGCGTCGGAAGCGACTCTCAGAATTAAGAGCAACGAGACCGCTGACGTCATTGGCGCCTTGAATCTTCGCGTCTATCCAGCGCAGCCGAAGTTGACGTGCGACGTGAAAACGATAACCGGCGCCGTTACCCTCGGCAAGACGAAATTTGTCGAGTTCACGCTCACGAACGAAAGCGGCGTCGACTCCGGTCCGATCACGCTTGACCTGCCTAATATTGAGTGGATGCGCTCGATCAGCGGAACGACCCTTGATTCGCTAGCGCCTGGGGAATCGAGAACGGTTCAAATTGCGCTCGCTCCGTCAGTTGAGACTCCTCTTACCGTCTATCAGGGGACTCTTGCCGTAATATACTCGAACACTGGATTTAACGTCGATTTCAAATTCCGCACGACTACCGACGCTTTCGGGAACTTGACCGTCAAAGCGGTCGATGAATACTACTATTACAGTGAATCGGGGAGTCCGTCAGCGTTGTCTAACGCGACTGTTAAGGTCGTCGACTCCGTCTCCAAAGCTGTTAAGGTCGAAGGGAAAACCGATTCAAATGGAGAATTTAGCGTCCAAACATTGCCGGAAGGATACTACGACGTCTACGTCTCCGCTAATAAACATGATACGTATAATCGCACGGTTTATGTCGACCCTGATAATTATAACCTGACGGCGTTTTTACCAATTCAGACAGTACGTTATGAATGGACTGTTACGCCGACTCAGATCGAAGACAAATACGATATCGTTATCGAGACGATTTACGAAACGAACGTTCCGGCTCCAGTTGTTACGATTGACCCGCCTCAGATCGATCTTTCCGACCTTCTTGACGTCGGACAGCGTAAGCAGATTGACTTTACCGTGACGAATCACGGTTTAATAGCGGCTCTTGACGTCGCGCTGAGCTTTGGCGATCACCCGAGCGTTAAATTTACAAAACTCGTCGATAGTTTGGACGTGTTACCAGCCAAGTCGAGCTATGTAATTCCCGTAATCGTCGAACGTGTTGATCCGTACGCAGGTGCGGAAGAAGTCGACGTCGACGAAAGCGACGAAACTATTGCTACAACGGAAGGGGTTGGCGGTGAAGCCGGTGGATCCGGCGGTATTGGACAGACCTCCCAGCCTGGATCGCCCAGTGGTTCGTCCAACGGTTCAACAAGCGGATCGGCAATATCTGGAAGAGCTCCGGGACAATTCTTCTTTATTGGAACCGGCGGCGGAACCACCGGCGGCGGAACTACCGGCGGCGGAACCACCGGCGGCGGAACCACCGGCGGCGGAACCACCGGCGGGGGAACCACCGGCGGAGGAACCACCGGCGGAGGAACCACCGGCGGAGGAACCACCGGCGGAGGAACCAGTGGTGGAAGCGGCGGCGGAACCCTTGGAGGATGCGTTATTCCTGCAGGATATCACTACAGCTATTTGTGCGGCGGCTACGCAGGCGGCGGGGGATCCATTGCGGTTACGCCTCCGAGCGATTTCTCGTGCCCTGGCGGTGTTTGGTATAGTGGTGGCAGTAGTGGTGGCAGTAGCGTTCCCGGTTGGATTTCGGGGTCGGGGTATAGCTCCTCTCCGATTACCATTGGCATGCCGACGTCGTGCAATGAGTACGACGCGTGCATGCTAGAACGTTTCCGGAAAGCGTTAAAGTGCGCGGTCAATTTTGTGTTTTCCGAAGCCGGTTGCGTACCCAGTTTAGTTGGAGACGCCTATTCTGGGATCATTAACGACTTTGACGCGGAAGGCACTGTGTATGACCTTATTAACTGCGTTCCCATTTGGGGAAAAGTGAAAGTAGTCATAGATTGCATCGTAGATCAATTACTCGCTTGCGACGGCGAGGCGCTCAATCTAGCGCAGAACTGGCTAAAGAGACAATGGGGTAGATTGACCCGTGGGTCCGGCTCCTCGAACGCTCTCCTTGACACAGTTAACGAGCTTGAGACAGCCAATTCGTTCATATTCAAAACGTCGAGCGATTATATCAATTCGCTATACCAGCAGGTGTACGACGAACTCGAAAAAATCGAGGAAACTATTGTTTGGGCGCTCGAATTTGTCGGCGATCAAGTTTGGCTCGACCAAAGCGAAGACGAATCCGTTGTTGAGTTCTTCCACAAAATGAAGGACGTATTTGCCGACTTCAATCTAAGCGCAAGCGAAGAAGCGGAACTGCGCTCTCTTCAGTTGCCGTCGACGATTCTTCCCAGTCAAATCGAAGCGGTCATTGAACGTCTGCGCAATACGTTCGACTACTACTCCCAGGGAATATTCACGACAGCGGAACTCGCAGAGGGCATGAGCGACAACTTCATTGATTTTGAGCGGTTCTTTAACCTGGGTCGCATAGCGATCGATCGCATAGCCGCCTTCGAGGCCGAAGGATATTCAAATCCGTTCGATAAAATTACTGAACTCTTGGGACAAATTCAAGCGGCGTGGGAGGAATCAACCGCTCAATACGGCGTCTGCGCGACCGTTAAGCTCCAGCTGAAGCAAACCGCCGTCTTGACCCGCGACGCGTTCGACGCTCAACTCGTCCTCGACAACGGCCTCGGTAGCGAGATTCAGGACGTCAGCGTCGATATCGTCGTCTACGACGAGTGGGGGAACGACGTTACGAATAAGTTCGGATTCCGCGCGCCGGAGACGGAGAATTTCTACGGCGCGGAAGCGGAGAATCTCGGCAACCTCGCCGCGAACACCTCCGGTCAAGCGAACTGGATCTTCGTGCCTTCCACCGACTGCGCGAAGGGCGTTACGGAG
>ONGM01000235.1 GCA_900317365.1 uncultured Planctomycetota bacterium | reverse complement strand
GGCGGAACGAACGGCGCGCGAGAGTCGCCTGTCGTCGATTTGGCTCTTTACCGCCGACCCCGCCAAAGCGCAAGCGACCGCCGAAGCGCTCTTTTCCGACGTGGAGTTCCTTCGCTTCAATCGGTATCAGAACAATCGTTTCCGCAACGCGATCTCGCGCCTGCTCGAGTTTTACGGCGTCGAGAAGCCGAAGAGTTTGGCGCAACTCTATCCGGTCCGTAAGCCTTCCGCCTTCCGCCCGACGGACGGCTCCCCGGAAAGCGCCGAGCCCCGCCCCGGCGCGGTTCGGGACCCGGATTTTCAACGTCGCCTGGCGCAAGACTTTTACCCGTATCTCATCTCGGAAAAGAAACTGACGCGACAGACCGCTCAGTATTATTGCCAATCGATCGAAGACGTCAAAGATTTCCTCATTGAAAAAAGAATCGACGCCTCCCTCGACGGAAACGATCCGAATAACGCGCAACGTCTCCTATACGACGTGTTGCTCAAGCGCGACGACTTTGTCGCGTGGAATCGATTTCACCTGAATCGATACAGCGTCGCCCTCGCTCAGTACGTCGAATTCCTGCGGCGAGCCGCCGAGATCGAAGCGCGAAAAGCCGCCGAACTCGCGAAGCCGACGCCTCCGCGTCAGCAGTCCCTCTTCGACGACCTTCGAGCCTTGCAACGCGCGAAATCCAACGATTTGCAACTCGACGCGAAGACGCTCGTCGACGTGCTCGCGGAGTCCTTCCCGAAAGGATTCCGACTCGGCTCCGCTTTGGAGATGATAAGGTTCCGGCGTTTCTATTTCCAGAAGACTGGGAAGGAACTCAAAGAAGACGACGACAAGAAGGTTGAAACGTTCTTGATCTCGCGCGGACTCGTCTTTGAAGGACGACTGTATTACCCGGACGCGGCGCTCCCCGAAGACGAACGGGAAAAGATTCTCGACTATATCGACGCGCTATTTGACGAAGGAAAAACGACGATCTACTATGCGGCGCTCTATCAAAAGTTCCAGAACGAACTCGGACGCGGCGCTATTTGCAATCCGGAGACGCTTAAAACCTACCTCGCCTATTACCTCGCCGATCAAAACGTCGTCTTTCGTAATAAGTTCCTAACCGTCAATCGGAACGGCAAGTTCGATCCTCGCGACGAAATCCGAACGTGCCTCAAGGAGCGTTGCGTTCCGATGGCGCTCGACGAACTCTTTGAAATCCTCGAACATATCGATCAGGACGCTATTCGAACCGCGCTGTGGCACAACTTGGAATTTGTCAGAAACAGTAAAGGCGAATTCTTCCACGCCGACTGCCTTGAACTCACCGACGGCGAACTCGAAAGAATCGCCAAGATGATCGAGCGCGTCATTCGCGATCAAGATCACCTGACCGGTCAGGAACTTTACGATATGATTCGCGAAAAGTTGCCGAACGCGTTTGAGAGGAACGAGGTCTTTTCGGTCATTGGCTGGCGAGACGCTCTTAAGTACAAACTTGAGGGTCGATTCTCCTTTACTGCGGACGTCATTAGCTCCGTTGAAGCCTCGAAGGGACGGGGCGACCTTTTCGTCGATTTTGCGAAGTCGCGACGCTCCTTTACTCTTGAAGAACTTGAAAGTTTTGCGAACGAGCAGAACACGCCGATCGCGTTCGACTCGCTCTACACGTGGGCGCGTCGCGTTAGTTACGATCGATTCGTTCGCAAAGACGACGTCGAGTTTAACGTGAGCGAAACGGACGCGTTCCTGTCGCGAATTTGCCGGAAGTACGTTCCTTTTAGCGAAATCCTCGAATACTCCGTTTTCCCCGAGGCGTCGCACCCTTGGAACGAGTACTTACTGGAGCAATACGTCGCCTTCTACAGCGACGCGTTTGAAATCCTTCGCGGCGGAACCGGCGGTTTCGCCAAAAGCGGCGTTTCCGGCGTGATCGTTAAGAGATCGAGTCGGTTCGCAAACTTCGACGCTCTCGCGGCCTCCGTCTTAGCCGAGTCTGGAGTCGCGCTCAGAAAAGACGTCGCCCTCGATTACCTCGTCGAAAACGGATACATCGCTCGACGCAGACTCAGCTCGATTGAAACCGTCCTCGCCGACGCGCGCGCTAAAAGAAATCGGAAAGGAATCTGACCGCGATGTACGCCTACAAATACGATCCCGAAACCGGAGGGCTTCTTCTTACGACTTCTACGACGCAATCGAGCAAGGAGCCGCGACCCGTATATTACAAGGAACTCGATCTCCTCGGGTTTAATCGGTATTGGAAGTACAAGAAGAGCGACGCGTACCCGTATATGTGGGCGGAATCAAACAAATATTACTATCGAGGGCGAGAAGTCGCGCAAACGAATGGAGGAGCTTTATACGCCGCGCCGAAAATTGAAATTAAAGACAATCCGGAACCGAAGGGCAAGTATCTCCGGTTCGTCGACGTTCCGGCAATGATCGAAAAGAATCGTGACCTGCTCGAAAAGCTCGTGCAAGACACGATTAAAAAGATCTATAATACATACGTTAAGTATCGGAAAAAGGTTGATATTTGCTATGTGGCGTTTAGCGGCGGAAAGGACAGTGTCGTTACTCTCGATCTTGTTCAGAGAGCGTTGCCACATGGTGATTTTCTTGTGCTATTTGGCGATACAGGAATGGAATTCCCCGACACTTATGACGTTGTAGATAAAGTCAAGAAACAATGTGAAGAATCAGGAATAAAGTTTTATCGGTCTCGCTCTGAGTTGTCTCCGGCGCAGACTTGGAATTTAATCGGTCCTCCTGCTCAAAGAATGCGGTGGTGTTGCAGTGTTCATAAAACTGCGCCTCAAATTCTTTTACTTAGGCAATTAAACCATAATCCTCATTTCAAAGGAATGGCGATTATGGGGGTTCGAGCAGAGGAAAGCCTGCTAAGAAGTAAGTATGATGAGATTAACTATGGAGCAAAACATCAAGGTCAATTTGACTTTTGTCCCATATTGAGTTGGGGTTCTGCTGAGTTGTTTCTTTATATATATCAAGAGAATTTGGTATTCAATGAGACGTATAAGAAAGGTAGTAGTCGCGCGGGGTGTTTAGTGTGCCCGATGGAAGCGGCTAAAAACGCCTGGTTTAAGGAACAGTCTTATGCGGGCGATCCTACAAATGAAAGGAGCACGACTTTTTTTAACAACATAATAATTGAAAAAACATTTGCTCACGAGTTAGCTCCAGACGATTTAATTGACTTCATGAATATTGGCGTCTGGAAGTCTCGGCACAATGGTGGTAAATTAACCAGTCCGAAGATTTTATATCATGAAGAACGACGCGGAAACGATATTATCATTACAATTGATAATGTCAAAGAGGATTGGAAAGAGTGGATTAAAACTATTGGAGAAGTTTTTTATCCCTCCACGAATAGAGTAAATGTTGTCTGTGATGGGAATAAATATCAGATTCATGTTTCCGTCGCAGAAGCAAAACAGACTTTTACTGTTTCAAACATAGGGACTTCACAGAAAGAACTATATTTTCTTTCGTGGTTCAAAATTGTTTTGAAGAAATCTGCGTATTGTATCGCTTGTCGCGTTTGTGAAGCGAACTGCCCGAACGGATTCATACATATGTCGGAAGGGAAAGTTCGTATCGACGATAAATGTGTTAAGTGTAAAAAGTGCTATAAAGTGAATGGGGGATGTCTTGTTTCAGAATCCCATCATCTAGCAAAGGAGCCAAAGGAAATGAAAGGAAGTATTGATGAATATAAAAACATGGGAATACAATATTCATGGGTCATGGAATATCTTTCGAAGAAAGATGATTTTTGGAGAGATAATAGTCTCGGAAGCCAGATGATTTCATCTCTTACGAGGTTTTTAAAGAACGCCGGAATTTCAGAAAAGGAGAGAATTACTCCGTTCGGGAAATTGGTCGCGAGTTTAGGCGGTAAATCTCCTACTGCATGGGCGTTGATGATGTGTAATCTTGCGTACTCGCCTCAATTTATGTGGTGGATTAAAAACATTGACTTCCAACGAACGTATTTACAAATTGAAATCGATACGAAGCTGAAAGAATTATCAATGACAGATAATTCACGGAAAAATACTATTTCTTCATTCAAGAATATATTTAATTCAAATCCTATGCTGAGCAATGAGCTTGGAATCGGAATTGTATCGGTTGAAACAAAGGGAAGAAACGTACATTTCGTTGATGCTTCTCGTTCTTCCTGGAAGAATCCCGAAGCGAAGGTGATCCTTTATTCCCTTTACAAATTCGCGGAGGCATGCGGCGGGTATTATCAATTTACGTTGACGCGTTTGCTTGACTTTGAGGTCGAGAGCGACGGTATGAGTCCGGCGCAGATTTTTGGCTTGGATCGGAAGACGCTGACGCGGCTTTTGACGGGTTTAGACGCGAAGTATTCGGATTTTATCACGGCGCAATTCACGCTGAATTTGGACACGATCACATTGAACGCGGAAAAGACGTCGGCGGACGTCTTGACGCTTTTTTAAGGTTATAAAGGATATAAAGGGCGGACACGATGAGACGGCAGTATATTTATCGCGATTACTTCGATATCGATCCCGAATACTTTCCGGCGGTCAATGCGGCGGTGATAACGCGCAAGCCGGATATGTGGCAGAAGTTCTATCCGCACGAGTCGTTCGTTAAGCTCCTCAAAGACGTCGTGAAGATTCTCGATCGTAAGCAGAAGCTGAGTCTTTGGGTCGAAGGCAAGTACGGAACCGGTAAATCGCACGCCATTCTCACCGTAAAGAAGCTCCTCGACGCGAGCGCCGACGACGCTAAGGATTACTTTGTTAGCAATAAGCTTGATATTGATCTCTACAATAGCTTTCAGCGAATTAAGGACGACGGGAGAATCCTGACCGTTCATCGGTACGGCTCTTCCGGAATCAACGGGGACAACGACCTCATTCTCGCCGTGCAGGAAAGCGTCGAGAGCGCGCTCGCCGACGCCGGCGTCAAGAATCAAGGGGGCGAGTCCCTCAAAGAGGCGATGATTCGATATCTTTCCAACCCTGTGAATAAGGAGAGTTTTGACGTCTACGTCAAAAAGGGCTACTCCGACCTTTTCGGCGGGGACGACGTCGACGCGATCATTGAGAAACTTCAGAAGTATCAAGGGGAAGCGCTCCACGCCTTAATGAATAAAATCTTCAAGGTCTCCCGGGAGCGCCAGATTCGCGCTTTCTCCTTGACCCCGAAAGATCTCGCCAAATGGCTGACCGCAGTGATTCGCGCCAACGGACTCAAGGCGATCGTCTTCTTCTGGGACGAGTTCGCTGAATATCTCAATAATAACGCGCGCAACCTGACCGGGTTTCAAGAGCTTCTCGAACTGAGCGAAACGGAACCTTTCTATTTCATTATCGTTACGCATAATAGTGAAGCAATCTTCAAAGAAAAAGATCCCGAGTTCAAGAAGCTCAACGACCGTTTCGTCAAGCCGCACGCGATGATTACGCTCCCCGAGAATATCGCGTTCCAACTCATGGAACACGCGATGAAGAAGAATAGCGACCCCGTTTTCCTCAAAGAGTGGAAGAATATCGTTGGCGATCTCGCCGCGCGGACGGAAGCGTCGCGCTCGATCGTGCAACGCGGCGCTAAGATCAAAGTGGAAGAGACCCTCGGTATTCTCCCGATTCACCCCTTCGCCGCCCTCATGCTCAAAAATATCGCGACCGCGTTCAACTCGAACCAGCGCAGTATGTTCGACTTCATTAAGAACGATCAAGGGGACGAAATCAAAGGATTCCAATGGTTTATTGATAATTTCGGACCGGAAGACGAGAATCCGCTTCTCACGATCGATATGCTCTGGGAGTTCTTCTACGACAAGGGACGCGATTTGCTCGAACCCGAGATTCGCTCCGTCCTCGACTACTTTACGCGAAGTTCCAATAAGAACCTAACCGACGACCAGAAGCGCGTCTTAAAGGCGATTCTGCTCATGTCGGCGATCTCGTTGGGCAACGCGGATGTACTTGAACTCTTTATTCCGAACGGGGAGAATTTGGACTCCGCGTTCGAAGGCTCCGATCTCGAAAACGGTCAGAGTTCCCGCATCGCCGAGATTCTGGTTAAGGAGAAAGTCCTCTTTAAGAAGCCGATCGGACGCGTCTCGGACAACAAGTTTCAATACGCGGCGTACGCTAGCGAAGTGAGCGGCGAAGAACTCGATAAATTCAAGGAGGAAATCGATAAGAAGTCGACGTCCGCGCTGATCAAAGAGGTGCTTACCGACAAAACGACCGTCGCGAGCGCCGTTAAGTTGACCGAATCCTTAAATTTGCGCTACAACCTCGTTTACGCCTCCGCTTCCGATTTCGACGTCGAGTTGCGCAAGCTCCGCAACTGGTGCGAGTCGGAAGTCGGGAATAAGATACCCGCCGTCGTCTGCTTTGCGAAAAACGACGACGAAAGCGCGAGCCTCATGCGAAAGATTCGCGAAGCGATCGCCAAAGGCGTCTACCATAAGACGTATCATATTGTCTTTATCGACGCGTCGCGAACTCCGATGGGACTCGACGCTTACGAACGATATCGAGAAGAGCAGGCTCAATCGTCGTATCAGCAGGGGAAGGACAATCAGTTGTCGCGTCAGTACGGGAATAACGCGCGCGAAGTCCTCAAAAAGTGGCGCGATCGAATCTCCGACGGCGATTTCGTCGTCTTTTCCGAAAAGAACCCAACCGGGGAACGCGTCGCGAATCTCGCCGCGCTCTCCGAAGAGCTCATGACGATCGATAAGAGTCTCTATCCCGATTGCATTGAATGCGCCGTGAGGGCGTTGCCGACGATGTACCAAGCGACGCAACTGAAACTCGGGGTCGAATGCGGCGCAAGGAGACAGACCAAACAAGTTTACTCCTCCGGCAACGCGAATACGAAGCTCGACCTCGCGCTCGGGGAAGCGTGGACCG
>ONGM01000053.1 GCA_900317365.1 uncultured Planctomycetota bacterium | reverse complement strand
GGTAAAATTTTCCAGGCTCGCTTCGCTTCGCCTTGTTGGCAACCAGGCAAGCGACCAACGGGAGCGCGAATTTCCCAACCGCGCGGGTGCGCGAAACGGGAGCCAACGTCCGATCGTTGGCTATCAAACGCGACGCGATTTGGTTGTTTTGGCGGTGGGCGCTTCGCGGAACGCAGCGCGCTCGCGTGTCCGCAGGCTAAAGCCAGACGGCTTCCCCCGCAAAAATGTGCGGGGCGCGCTTCGCGCGGTAAAAATTTCCAGGCTCGCTTCGCTTCGCCTTGTTGGCGCGCTTCACGGGATTTGCCAACCAAGCGTTTCCGTTATCGATTTACGGAATCAATAACGAGAACCCAATCGAGGTCTTCTCCCAAGGTCGGCGGGGTAAAGGTTCGTTTCCCTTCGTTAGGAAATTCCCCGAGATCGACGAAGGCGCCGTCGCGTGGGTTCATCCATGAGGCGCGCAACGTTTTGCCGGAAAGGCGACCGACGTTAATCGTCGCCGCGCGACTTATCGGGAAATAGATAAAGGCGTACGTTCCCTCCGCGTCGCGCGTCGCGGCGAATCGCCTCGTGCCGGCGCCTGGAACCGACGTCGCAACGCGATCGCGCTCGATCAAGTCCATATCGGGAACGCGCGTCAGGAACGGGCGCGACTCGATCAGCCGCTTGCAAAATTGCATCTGCGCCGCGCCGGGAAGGTCGAGCGCCGCCCGCCAGCCTGTAAGAGGATTGTTAATCGGATACTGATTCTCTTCATCCTCCGGATCGTACATCTGCCAAATCGCATGACAGCCGTATGTGTGCCCGAACGCGCCGTTAAAGACGTCCCAATAGAGCGGCTTGCGAACGTCGAACGCCGTCGTGTGCCCCAGATTATTCGGATTGAAACTCACCGGGTGATCTTCGTAAACCGGCTCGCCGTCGATTACGGGCTTCGTCGGCGTCAGGTTATAATCGTCGATCGTCTTCTTATAGGAATTAAAGTCGATATTGTGCCCGTTCTGACGCATATGGAAATCAATCCAATCGGCGTCGCGCCAGTATTCCGACGATCCCCGACCTCCGCCTGGATGGAACGAAATTAAATGGGCGCCCCCGTCGCCGCGTCGTAAACCGCGCGCCATCTCCTCAACCGTTCGACGCTGCGCCTCGTTTTCGACGTGCCGATCGCCCCCGAGAATCCACACGACCCCTGCGTCCCGATAGCGTCTGCCAAGCCATTCGCCGTATTTCCCGGCGTTCTCCGGGTTAAAAAAGGCCTCGTCGTGCCAATAGCGCCCCCAGGTCGGGAGCATGGCGACGTATATGCCGCGCTTATTCGCCTCGTTCACAACGAAATCGACCCGATCCCAATAGTCGTCGTACTCCCCTTCCCCTTCGACAGGCTTCGGCTCCTTCGGATCCGGGCCGAAAGGCAAAAATCCCTCCGCGCTCGGACGCGTCTTACCGTCGAGTTCCGCAACGACGACCGCCTGAACAACGTTAAAGCCGAGCTCCTGACGACTGTCGAGATAAACGAGCGTCTCTTCGCGATCCAGCCGATGAAACAATTCCCACGCCGTGTCGCCAAGCCAAAAGAAAGGCGCGCCCTCTTCCGTTACGAGAAATCGTCCGTTCTCGCTAACCTGCAGTTTAGGTAGCGCCTCCTCGCCGCAACAAACGGCGCCTGATGAAAGTATGCTCGTCGACAATAAAAGAGCCGACGTCGCAATAAACGTTCCAATACGATTCATAAAAAACATCCCTCTGATAAGCGGTGTGAAAAGTAACAATCTCATTTCATTATACAAAAACAAACGCCAAATAAAAGAGCGCAGGAATCGTCGCCAAATTGACGTTCGTTAAGGGTCCGTTAAACGACGGGGCGACAATGCGAGATTTTTCTCCGCGATAGTTTCGAGTTCGCGCGCCGCATGGTAGAATAAGGCGAGCGCGTTGCGGAAAGCGCGCTTTCGACGACGAATTCCAAGAAGACGATTTCCAAGACGAGAGACCCCTATGACGCCTTTATTCAAACGGTACTTATCGACGCTTGCGTTTCTCTGCGCGGCGATCGCATGCGCGGCGGAGCGTCCGACCTTCGCGCAATCGGCGCAGTCGACGCAATCGGACGAAGAAATTGCGGCGCTCGAACGACTCGATTTCCCGATTCTCTTCGCAAAACAGCATAATTATCAGGGACTGCACATCTACGACACGTATTATCAGTACCGACCAGGCGGGGGAATTTACGTGTTAGAGAACCCGACGGCGCCGCAAGACGAACGCGTGATTCGCGCCGTTATCGACCCGACGACCCCGGAAACGCTCGGCGAAGGGGTCTACTCCTCCCCGGCGCTCTCGTACGACGCCAAGCGCGTCGTCTTTGCGTTCAAAGGAAGCGCGCAAGGGAACACCGAACTGTACGAAATCGGAATCGACGGAACGGGTCTGCGGAAAATTACCAATTTCAACTCCGACGCGAACCCATACTGCGGTTCCGGAAGCGGATGGCACGATTTTCAGCCCTCCTATCTTCCCGACGGACGAATCGTCTTTACCTCGACGCGATATTCAGGTCTCGTGCCGTGCGCAAACAACGGCGTCGCCATTCTTTTCGTCGTCAATCCGGACGGGAGCGATCTCCACTCGATTTCCGTTAATAACGTTACCGAATTTAACCCGACGCCCCTCGACGACGGGCGCATTCTTTTCGGACGCTGGGAATATATCGACAAGAACGCGCTCACAATACAGAGTCTGTGGACGGTCTTCCCCGACGGGTCGAACGAGACGGCGCTCTATTCGAACAATATGGTCTTTCCCGAGTCGATTTTACAGGCGCGACCGGTTCCGGGACGCAATGATCTGGTCGTCGGAACCTTCGCGGCGCACAACGGCCCGCCGCGCGGCGCTATCGCCATGGTCGACGTCTCCGGGGACAAAGACGACGAAAACGCAATCTTTAACTTCGAATATCACGACTGTCCGACCTTCGATCGCGGGCAATCGTGCGATCCCTGGGCGCTCGACGAAAATCTCGTGCTCTACTCCGGTATGATCGCCGACCCGCTCCCGACGGAGAAACCGACCGACCCGAATTTGCCCGAGAGAATCGGCGCCGTCTTGCCGCAGCCGAAAGGCGTCTATAATTCGCTCCTTTTAATCGATCGAACCGGTCGCCGGGTCGAAGTTCTTCACGACGACGCGATCGATCTTCATTCTCCGATCCCGGTTCTTCCGCGCCCCGTTCCGCGCGTCGCCGCGCAACTCGCCGATCATGAGAAGAAAGTCGGGCGATTCTTCGTCAACGACGTCTATCGCGGTCTACCGGGGGTCGAGCGCGGAACGGTCAAACATTTGCGCGTCGTCGAAGAAACCTCGCGCGTTACCGCCTCGCCGGGGAACAACGGGCTCAATCAGACCTTCTCGATTTCCGCCGCGCTCGCGTGGAGTCCGAAAAACTATCTCGGAATCGTTCCCGTTCAGGAGGACGGCTCCGTCTATTTCGAAGTCCCTTCAGGTCGCGCCGTCTATTTCCAACTTCTGGACGAGGATTATCGACTCGTGAGAAGTATGCGAACGTTCATTCAGGCAACGCCAGGCGCGACGCGGAGCTGCGTCGGTTGTCACGAGTACGGGCCGCCGGAACTAACGGAGACCGGCGCGACGCGATACGCGCCCGACGCGGTCGAGAAGCTGCGCGACGAATCGTGGGGAAGCGGGTACCTGGACTATCCTTCGCAAATTCAGCCGATCTGGGACGCGAAATGCGTCTCGTGCCACGGCGGCGAACGCCTGGAAGCCGGTCTCGACCTCTCCGGCGCGCCGACCCGACTTTTCAATATTAGCTACGAGAATTTAACGAGTCGGCGTCAAAATCAGTATCAAGTCGACCTAATCGCCGGCGTTTGCTGTATGAACGGGACGGCGTTCTATTCGTGCAAATTCTTTGAGCCGTACGAACACGGCTCCGGCGCCGCGCCTCTCGCCCGGCTCCTCCTCGACGATCCCCTACACCGCGACCTGCTAACCCGCGAGGAACGCGAACTCGTTTTTACCTGGATCGATTCCAACGGTCTCTATTACGGAACGTGGGACTACACGGCGTCGGGTCCGATTTTAAAGCCGATCGAAAAGGCGAAAAGCGAACTGGTCGCGCTCATGAAGGAGCCGGAAAACGGTTGCGCAAATTGCCACGGCGATTCGCGTCGATTCGAGAACGATTGGATCAATATTGCGGAACCGCGCGCAAGTCGCATTCTTCGCGCGCCCCTCGCGAAATCCGAGACCGATCCGAAGGAGTTCGCCGGGCTAGAAATATGCCGCAATCGCGCCTTCCCGCAAGATTTTCTCCGACTCGGTATTATGTCGAACGGCCAGTACGAGCACGCCGTGAAAGAACTCGAAATGTTCCCGACGCAAGAATGGAAAAAGCCGGACGCGAGCGGCGAGCCCGTATGCGCTTTCCAATCAAGCGACGACGCGCTCTATCGCAAAATGCTCGCGATTATCGAGCGCGCCCGCGACGAAGCCGCATCGAATCCGCGCGTCGATATGCCCAACGCCTACGAAGCGCCCGGCGGAATTGTCGAAGGTCGATCTCGGCAGATCGTGCCCCTCGACCCGCCGGAATACGAAATCCCATTTCACGCCGAAGTCGCCCCCGACGGCGTCGTTACCCTGAAATGGGAACGATCCGCTCGAACGATCGGACTCGTTTTCGAGTTGCGACGAATCGCAATCGCCCCCGACGGTAAAGAAACGAGCGTTTTGCTCAAAAGGACGGAACGGTTCGAGTACGTCGACCTCGACCCGCCCCTCGGCAAACTGCGCTACGAACTCCTCCCGATCTCCGATCCGACCGTAACCTGCGCCGCCTACCGCGCGAGCGAAGAAGGTCGCGACGACCCCCGATTCGCGATTCGAAACGGAACGCCTGTCGCCTGCGAAGTCGAGAGCGCCGCGCCGACCGTCCCCTCCGCGCCTGAAAACGCCCGCGCGTTCGGCGGGCTCGAACTCGTCGAAACGTCCTGGGAGCCGTCGGAATCGTCGCGCGATTTTACCGCGCGCTATCGCGTCTACCGCCAGATCGGCTGCGGCGCGAACGGCGAAGAGCTACTGACCCCGACCCCAATTTACGGAACGTCCTTTACCGACGCGTCGGCGCCTGTCGGAGTCGACTGCGTCTACAAGATCGTCGCGGTCTCGCGGCGCGGCGCGGAGTCGGCGCCGAGCCTATGCTCCGCGCGTGCGATCGCGGCGCCGAAGCTCGCGCTCTTTGCCGCCCCGTTTGCAAACGCCCTAACGGCGGCGGTCGCGAACGGTAAAGATTCGGCGGCTCCTCGACGCGTCGGCGCACCGACGTTGCGCGACGACGCCGTTGCGTTCCGCGCCGGAGACTATCTTGCCTACCCCAATCGCGCGGAGTACAATTCTGGAAGACGGTTTACGCTAGAATTGGACGTGAAATTCGAGGAGCCGGGTAATATGCCGGTCGTCGTCGGGTTCGGACGCTGGAACGCGAGCGGTTGGTTCTTGCAACGTTTCCAAGGAAAATGGCGCTTCCATTTCGCCGGGATCGATTGCGATACGACGGCGGAAGTTCCGATCGGGCGCGAATTGCATATTAAAGCGACGTACGACGGCGAAAAGTTGCGCGTTTTCCAAGACGGCGCGCTCGTCGGCGAACGCGACTGCCGCAACGTCCTCTCGCCTTGGAACGGCGAACTCTTTGTCGGGCAATATTCCGGAGATCAAGGAAGCGCGTACCAATTCGTCGGAACGATTCGTAATCTTGAAATTCTGAATTACGTTAAAGAATAGATATAAAGAAAGGAAAGAGCAATGACCAAAGGAATCATCAGGGCGGCGAGCGTCCTTCTGATCGCGACGGCGGTCGTCTTAGGCGCGACGATCGAAAGCGTCTTCGGCGCGGAAATTAAGGTCGAAGAGGTTTCCGTCGACGGCAGTCTCGGCAAAGTTTACGGCGTTTTGCAGACTCCTGAGACGAACGATCCGACGACGCTCGTGATCATGTCGCACGGTTTCGGCGGCAATCACCGTCATTTAAAAGGCTACGGCGAGTTCCTGGCGCATAACGGCTTCGCGTCGTACTGCTTCGATTTTTGCGGCGGCGGGCGCGAAAGCAAGAGCGCCGGAACAATGGTCGAAATGTCGGTTCTCACCGAAGCCAAAGATTTAACCGCGATCGTCGACTATTTCCAAAAGGACGCGCGCTTTAATCAGATTATCCTATTCGGGCAAAGTCAAGGCGGGTTCGTCTCCGCGTACGTCGCGTCGCAACGTCCGGACGATATCGCCGCCGTCGTTCTAGAATATCCCGCGTTCGTGATTCCGGACGACGCGAAAAAGCGCGCGAATCCCGACGGAACCTTTCCCGAAACGAGCGCCGCGCTCGGAACGACGATCGGACGGAAATACAACGAAGACGCGACCTCTTTCGATATTTACGAGGAACTCGCCAAATTCAAAGGAGACGTTTTGATTCTTCACGGCGACAAAGACGGGCTCGTTCCGTTAAGATACTCGGAGCGCGCGGCGAAGGTCTTTCCTTCGGCGGAATTAGTCGTTATTCCCGGTCAGGGGCACGGCTTCTTCGGCGAAGGCGGACGAACGGCGTTTGAAAAAGAGATTGCGTTTTTTAAGGCGCACGTTAAGAAAGAGGAGACAAAATAGTCTAACGGTTCGCGCGATTCCACAGAGTCGCGCGACGGCGCGATTCGGATTCCAAGACCAAGCGTCGGCGGTTATTTTTCCGAGGAACCTTCCTGTTCCGCCTTTTGCTTCGACTTTTCCTTCGCCAGTCGAGGCGTCGCTTTCGGCAGATTCCACTTCATATGCGCGGCTAGCAGTCGGAACGCGGCGGTGAACGCGGAGCTTCCTAAAAGCGCGGTGCGCACGCCGACCAAGTCGCGGGTCGCTAAGAAGAGAATCGCGCCGGCGATCGCCGCGCTCGCGTAGATGTGTCGGACGAAAATAAAAGGCGTCTCGCCGGCGAAGACGTCGCGCAACGCTCCTCCGCCGACTCCTGTCAGAACGCCGAGCGTTACCGCGAAAATCCACGCGTCGCCGTAGCCCGCCTCGATGACCGTGTTCACGCCGACCGCCGTAAAAACGCCTAGTCCAACGGCGTCCGTAACGATTAACGCGCGATCGAACGCGAGCGTTTCCGTGATTTTACTGCGCGCGGCGACGGAAATAAACGCGGCGATCGACGAGAGCGTCGCTACGATCGCGTAAATCGGATTCAGAAACATCGCCGGCGGCGTCGAGCCTAATAGGCAGTCGCGAATGACCCCGCCGCCGCACGCCGAAAGAACGCCTAAAATACAAACGCCCAAAAGATCCATGTCTTTGCGAATCGCAGTCAGCGCGCCTGCGACCGCAAACGCGACCGTGCCGATAATTTCCAGCGCAAAAATATACGCCATTTCGTTCTCGCAAAAATTCGCCGTTTCGTGTGTGGGATTGACAGACCGCGCCCGGACGCCGCTCGAAGATATTGTATCGCAATTCAGAAAAGCCGCCAGCGCTCGCCGACGATTTCCGCGCTCTTTCGAGATTCGCAAGAGCGCGACTCGAACGGCGGTTCGCTAGAAAGACGAAGCGCAAAGGAAAACCCCATGTCGTCGTTCAAAAAAAGAATCATTGTAACGCTATCGCTTTTAACGATTTCAATCGCGTCGATTCTCGGCGCGGCGCGCGGAGACGACGCGGCGCTCGACGCGCGAATGAACGACGCGTGGAACGCCGCTTGGTCCCATTTCTATTCGCCGGACACGCGATTGTTCTACGATTTTCTCGAAACCGTCGAACCGGGGAAAACGTTCGATCATCTTCCTACGGCGGACGAGGTCGACTCGCTAACGCCGAATCCGTGCGGGTACGGAACCGCGATGGAAGACTGCGCAATCTCCGGCGGGGTCGCGTT
>ONGM01000133.1 GCA_900317365.1 uncultured Planctomycetota bacterium | reverse complement strand
GCTCCGCGTAGCGATCACGCCGGCGGCGTCAACGCTTCGATGGTCGACGGCTCCGTTCACTTCGTGAGCAATACGATCGATCTCGAAATCTGGCGCGCTGCGTCAACCGCCGACGGCGGCGAATCCAAAGAAGGACTGAACTAGTCCTTCGCGCCGTAACTCGGCGAAAACGCTCGGACGTGTCGACGCTTTTCGCAACGTCGGACGTCCGCGCTCGGCGATTTCCTGAGCGACGGCGATTATAAAAAGACCGACTAGACAAAAGACCGACGAATAGGCGTCAATCCTGTTCGTCGGTCTTTCTTTTTCTTGATCCGCGTCTTTCACGCGAACCGTTTAACGCGCGCGTTAGCGTTCGGCGTTGGAATTGAGGAAAATCGAATGGACGGCGGGCTCGTTCGGATCGAAATCGTCGCAGTCGCTTCGATTATGCGCGCCGCGCGTTTCGTTGCGCGCGAGAGCGCCGAGAACGACGAGTCGCGCGACAATGAGCATATTCTGCGCTTCCCAAGCCTCCACCGTTGCGAACTGCTTCGCAAGGAGAATCCTCGACCAGTTGTCGATACTGTTGAGCGCGTCTTGGAGTCCCGCTTCGTTGCGAACGACCCCGCAGAGACGCTGCATGACGCTCTTGAGCGAGTTGCGCACGTCGGCGACGTCGAGACCCGATTCCGAAGCGTACGGCGTCTCGATCGGACGATTCTCAAGTGGAAGCGCGCGGTATTCGTCCGGTTCGGAGAGCGCGATTTCGCCCGCGAGACGTCCCGTTTGTTCGCCGTAGACGAGCGCTTCGAGAAGACTGTTCGACGCAAGACGATTCGCGCCGTGAAGACCCGTGCTCGCGACTTCGCCGGCCGCCCAAAGCCCGCGCAACGACGTACGACCGGAGTAATCGACGAGGACCCCCCCCATCGCGTAGTGCGCGCCCGGTCGGACCGGAATGCGATCTTTCGTTATGTCGACTCCGAATTCCGCGCAGATTCCAACAATACCGGGGAAGCGTTTGCGAATCCAGTCGGCGTCTTTATGCGTTAGGTCGAGATAGACGTTCGGGGAACTCGTCTTCGCCATCTGCTTGACGATCGAACGGCTCACGACGTCGCGCGGCGCGAGTTCGCCGCGTTCGTCGTAGTCTTGCATGAAACGATAGCCGTTTTTATCGACGAGTCGCGCGCCTTCGCCGCGCATCGCTTCCGTTATGAGGCTACGACTTCCTCCGGCGATATAGAGCACGGTCGGGTGAAATTGCACGAATTCGAGGTCGCGGCACATTGCGCCGGCGCGAAACGCCATGGCGACGCCGTCTCCGGTCGCGATCGCGGGGTTCGTCGTTTCGCGATAAATTTGCCCGATACCGCCGGTTGCGAGAATCGTCTGTTTCGCCCAAACGAGTTCCGTTTCTTGTTCTTTTTCCCAGTAGACGACGGCGCCGCGACAGAACCCGTCGAAGGTCAGAAGATCGAGCGTGAAAGCGTCTTCCCACACGCGAATATTGGGACGACGTTTGACTTCTTCGATCGTGGCGCGCATGATTTCCGCGCCTGTGGAGTCGCCGTTGGCGTGCAGAATGCGGAAATGGTCGTGTCCGCCTTCGCGTCCGAGAAGGACGTCGCCTTTTTCGTCGCGATCGAATTTCGTACCGTATGAGAGCAGCTTTTTGATTTCAGCCGGACCGCCGCGCACGATTTTTTCGACGGCGACCGGATCGCACAGCGCGCCGCCGGCGACGAGCGTGTCTTTAATGTGATTCTCGAAGGCGTCGTCGGGAACGTTCCACACGGTTGCGACTCCGCCTTGCGCTTTGGCGCTGTTCGATTGATTTAATCCTGCTTTGCACACGACGAGGACTTTTAACGCCGGGTCGACGGCGAGCGCGGCGGTTAGTCCGGCGAGACCGCCGCCGACGACGAGAACGTCGGTAAAGAAGTGCGGATGCAATTTTGCATGAAACGGCGCAAGATAACGCGGCGCGACCGCAGCGTGAATTTCGCGATTATTACCTGGTGTTGAAATCATATCGTCGCGTCCTTAACGACGCGCGCGATCGCCGCGGCTAGAATCGGCGTCGATCGCGCGCTTGGGGAAACTTATTTCGCCGTGTGATGGTCCGGCGTTTTCGTAGGATGACATTCGTTGCACGACATTTGTCCGATGATATTGGAGACGTCGCCTTTTTTGTCGTGGCATGCGACGCAAGTCGCGGTCGGTTCCGCGCGCTTGAACGCGACGACCGGCGCCGCGTCGGAACTATTGAGCGCGGCAAAGTTCCGATTGAGCAGTTCGACGGTGAATCGCGCGACGTCTGCGGAGAGTCGCGAGCATCTTTCGGTGCGTTCCGGCGAGTCGGTGCGCGCTTGGGCCAGTTCGCACCATTTGCCGCTCGAAATATGGCACAGGATCGAGTTGGAGATCGTTTGAGGATACTCTTCCTTCTCCTTGGCGTCCTTAGGAACGTACGTCGGGAGCATCGTCTGTTCGTAGAAGAGCCCGAGTTCAGCGAGAAGCGCGCTTCGCGTTTTCGATTCGGAGACGAAGAGTCCGACGGCGGCCATCGCGGCGTTGAGGGAACCGCACAGCGAGCCGAAACCGCCGGCGCCGGAACCGCCGTACTTCATCATGTGGAACGGAAAAGACGCGATTTCGCGCGCGGCGAGCGGGTCTTTGGCTTCCAGCGCTTCGGCGACCGCGCTCACGATCGCATAAAACGTCGTGTGCATGCAGTGCCCGATCGAGTAATTCTCATACGCGGCGTCGGCGACTTTTTGAGGATCGACAACGGCGTATTTCCAAGCGTCTTTTCCGTCGACCATAGCGGCGCCGCCGGTCTTAGCGGGTTCCGCGTTCGCTTTGGTCGCGCCGAAGAGCGTCGTAGCTCCTACCGCTAACAACGCGTCGCGTCGCGAGATTTTTTTCATTTAAGTGTCTCCTAGATGATATGGCGTTCGAACCTCTCTTGCGCGGCGGTTCGTTTGGGTATTATAGCGCCTTTTTTCGCTTCATAAAGTGGACGCGACGACTTGGTCTGGGACGAAAAGCCTCAATATTTCTCTGAAATGATACTTGTATATTTTCTCTGTTATGTTAAGATGAAGATTATAAAATGCTCCTTGATTATTGTGTTCGCTAATTATGCGCGCGAATAATAGCGGTCGGACGTCATTCCCAACTACCGCGCGCATAGGAACGCTTGTTTAAACGATCCCGCCATCAATAGAGAACCAGAACTTATGAATACGGAAACGTTCAGAATTTTTTGCGACGTCGTCTATTACCAAAGCTTCTCGCGCGGCGCCAAAGCCAATAACATTAGCCAGTCCGCCGCGACCCAATCGATTCACCGAATGGAAAAACAGCTTGGAGCGCAACTGATCGATCGATCAAAACGTCCCTTTAACCTGACCCCGGAAGGCAAGATTTGCTACGAGGGATTCCGTGAAATCCTGGAAACCTTCGACGCCGTCGTTTCGCGCGTCCAATCGCAATACACCCAGGACGGCGGGGTCATTCGCGTCGCGGCGATCTACTCCGTCGGCTTGCACGAAATGAACAAGTGCATGCGCGAATTCCTCAAAGAGCGTCCGAAATCCAAAATTCGACTTGAGTTCTTGCACCCGAACAAGGTTTACGAGGCCGTTCTCAATTCGGAAACGGATCTCGGACTCGTGTCTTACCCGTCGTCGTCCCCGGAAATTAACGTCGTTCCGTTGCGCTCCGAGGAAATGGTCGTCGTCGTGAACCCGGAGCACGAACTCGCGGAGGAAACCGAATTGACGATCGATCAGCTCCACGACTGCGATTTCGTGGCGTTCGATCGCGATCTTCCGATCCGTCGCGAAACGGACAAAACGCTTCGACAAAACGGCGTTCGCGTCAACGTGGTGACGGAGTTCGACAATATCGAGACGATCAAGCAGGCGATCGAGGTCGGGTTGGGCGTCAGCATTCTTCCGCTTCCGACGGTGGCGCAGGACGTAGCGCGCGGATCGCTCGTTGCGATCCCGCTCGTATCGCCGCAGATGACGCGTCCGATCGGTATCATTTACAAACGTCGCAAGGTCTTTTCGGCGGCGGCGACGCAGTTTATTCAGGCGCTTGGCGGACGAATTCGCTAGTTCGCGGCGTGAGAAACGAGAGAGAATCGTCATGTTAAAAATCGCATTTTTTGGCGCGGCCGGCAAGATGGGTCGTCGTCTTATCGCGCTCGCGGTCGCGGATCCCGAGGTCGAGGTCGTCGCGGCGCTCGAATCGTCGCAATCTCCGGAGCTTGGACGCGACGCCGGCGAAGTCGCGGGAGTCGGCGCGATCGGAGTCGCGATCACGTCGAGTTTGGCCGCGTCGGTTTGTCCGGACGTCGTCGTCGACTTTTCTTCCGCGCGCGCGTTCGACGCGGTCGAAGGTCTTGCGCGCGAACGTAAGACGCCGCTCGTTTACGCTACGACGGGGATCTCGGACGCGGAGGTCGCTCGACTTGAAGACCTCGCGAAGATCGTTCCCGTTATGCGCTCGCCGAGCATGAGTCCTTCAGTCAATCTTGCGATGAAACTAGCGCAAGACGCGGCGAAGGCGCTCAAAGACTCCGACGCGGACGTTGAAATAATCGAGCGACATCACCGCTATAAGGTGGACGCTCCGAGCGGCACGGCGTTGAAATTCGGCGCGTTGATCGCGCAAGAGATGGGCATCGATTCTTTTTGCGACGGTCGCTCGGGTCGAGTTGGCGCGCGTCCGCATAACGAGATCTGTTATCACGCGATTCGCGTCGGGGACAATCCAGGCGAGCACACGATCGTTTTCGGGATGCTCGGTGAAACGCTCGAGATAACGGTCAAGTCGTCGAATCGGGACGCGTACGCGTTAGGGGCGCTTACGGCGGCGAAGTTTCTTGTGAAGCAAGCGCCGGGTCGACTTTACGATATGAAGGACGCGTTGGGACTCGACTGACGCGCGGGCTTGACAGGTCGAAAAGATCGGTTAGAATGTACGGAGCTACTCGTCGCGCGGGGCGCGACGGTCAGCGCTCGTTCAGACGTATTTTTCGACGCGTTCGCCGTTTTGCAACGTGGCGGAACGAACGGAGTATATGCGAGCGTCGCTCGATTTAACGTCGCTCAAAGATTGAGAGTTTACCAATGAAAGACAAAATCCATCCGAATTACGTTGAGACTAAAGTTCGTTGCGGTTGCGGCAACACGTTCGTAACGCGCAGCACGAAGCCGGAACTTAAAGTAGATATTTGCAACGCGTGCCATCCGTTCTACACGGGTCGCGTTAAGTTCGTCGACAGCGCGGGGCGTATTGAGAAATTCAAGTCGAAGTTCGGCGGCAACTACGGCAAGAAGAAGTCGGACAAGTAGGTATAGCGACGTCAACGCGCGTTCGCCATACTTTGCGTTCTTGAGCGATTTTTGCTCTTGAACGAGCGGAAAAGCTCAGGCGCGGGCGTCGTAATTCGACGAGTCGCGCCTTTTGCTTTATAATTTCTTTCCGCGTCGGTCTTGGCGCGAGCGAGTTGTACGGCGACGGGGTTCTCCGTTCGGTCGCCGAGTTGTTTGTAGCGGTAATCTTTCGACAGACAGACGAACACAAGATGAGAAAATTACTTGACGAGAAGCTCGCGCGCTTTGAAGAGCTTGAGCGCGCGATGAACGATCCCGACGTCTTGGCGGATTCGAGCCGACTCGCGTCCGTAGCGCGCGAACACGGGTCTCTTGCGAAACTCTGCGGCAAATACCGAACGTTCAAGAAGTTGAACGAAGAGATCGACGAAGCGAAGGAGTTTATCGACGGCGACGATCCGGAGTTGCGCGAGTTGGCGCAAGCGGAACTTCCGCGATTGCGCGAAGAGCGCGAAACGTATTGGAACGAGCTTCTCGACATGACGATCGGCGGCGAAGACGCGAACCGAACGCGTTGCATTATGGAAATCCACGCGGGCACCGGCGGCGAAGAGGCGGCGCTCTTTGCGCGCGATCTTTACGAGATGTATCGACATTACTGCGAGACGAAGGGCTGGAAGATCGAGATTATGGATTTCAGTCCGGCGGAAATGGGCGGATACAAGGAGATTACGTTTGGAATCGACGGGGAAGGTTGCTTCCGCGAGCTTCAATTTGAGAGCGGCGGACACCGCGTTCAACGCGTTCCGAAGACGGAGACGCAAGGGCGTATTCACACGTCGGCGGCGACGGTGGCGGTCATGGCGGAACCGGAAGACGTCGAAGTCGATTTGAAGCCGGACGATTACGAGATCGATCGATTCTGCTCGAGCGGTCCCGGCGGTCAGCACGTCAATAAGACGGCGTCGGCGATTCGACTCACGCACAAGGCGACGGGACTCGTCGTTAGTTGCCAGGACGAACGAAGCCAGCACAAGAATCTCGCGAAGGCGTTGCGCGTGCTCAAGACGCGTCTCTATGAGTTGAAGCGCGAAGAGGAGCAGGCCAAGCGTTCTCATGAGCGCATGACGAAGCTCGGAAGCGGCGACCGCAGTCAGCGCATACGCACGTATAATTTCCCGGAAAACCGGGTTACGGATCACCGAATCGGGTTGACTCTTTACAAATTAGACGTTATTCTTGCGGGCGATCTCTGGCCGGTCGTGGAGGCGTTGCTCGACTACGAGCGTCGAGAGTTGCGAAGCACGTTTGGCGAGATCGAATAGTCGATCATTCGCGAACGTTTTTCATAGTCAATCGGCGCGACGCGTGGTGAATCATGTCGGAAACAGCGGCACAATCGGAAACGTGGACTGTCAAATCGTTATTGGATTGGACGACGAAGTTTTTTCGCGGCAAAGGCTCGGAGTCGCCGCGGCTTGACGCGGAGATTCTACTGGCGCGCGCGCTCGGTAAGTCGCGCGTCGAGCTTTACGTCTGTTTTGAAGACGTTCCGGACGAAACGGTTCGCGCGAAATTTCGCGAGCTTGTTCAACGTCGCGGGCGCGGCGAGCCGATCGCGTACCTCGTCGGCAAGAAGGAGTTTTATTCCATAGAGTTCGACGTCGATTCTCGGGCGCTCATTCCGCGTCCTGAGACGGAGACGTTGGCGCTCGAAACGATCGAGTTTTTCCGCAAGCGCGAGGAAACGACGCGGCGCGTGTGCGAAGTCGGCGTCGGGTCTGGGTGCGTCTCGATCGCGATCGCCAAGAACGTTCCGAACGTTGAGATCGTCGCGCTCGATATAAGTCGGGACGCGTTGAGTCTAGCGCGATCGAACGCGACGAAGCAAGGGGTCGAATCCTCGATTCGATTTGTTGAGAGCGATCTTTTCGGCGCGCTTGACAAGACTTCGGAGTCGCCGTTCGACGCGATCGTCTCGAATCCGCCGTACGTTTCGGAATCGGAGTACGAGGCGCTGGCGCCGACGGTGCGCAATTTTGAGCCGAAGACGGCGCTCGTCGGCGGTCCGACCGGCGCGGAACTTCCGATTCGACTCGTTCGACAAGCGCCTGAGTTTTTACGATCCGGCGGTCTGCTCGCGCTCGAATTGAGTCCGACGACTATCGACGCGGTCGTCGCCGCCATGAAAGAAAACGACGTCTGGGAACGCGTCGACGCGCTACCGGACTTCGCTCGTATTATGCGATACGTTGTCGCGACGCGAAAGTAAGCGCGCGACGACCACTTTTACGCGACGCATACGTCGCCGTTCACAGGAATTATAAGAATGTCCGAAAAGAAAGCCGACGCGTTTGATCTCGACGGAATCCGGTACCTCGTTGAACTCATGAAAGAGAACGACGTTTGCGAACTCGATCTATCGCAAGGAGGCGGCAAGCTGAAGTTGAAGCGCGGCTCCGCCAACGTCGCGTTCTCCGGAACCGCCGTTCCGAACGGAGCGCCCGCTCGCGTCGTCGAAATCGCGACGCCCGCCGCGTCCGCGCAAACTGCCGCTCCGGCGCCGGTCGCAAACGCCAACCTGAAAACGATCAATTCGCCGATGGTCGGCACCTTCTACGCTTCCTCTGGACCCGACGCGCCGCCGTTCGTTAAGGTCGGCGACCTCGTTACGCCCAAACAAACCGTATGCATTATTGAAGCGATGAAGATTTTCAATGAGATTCCTGCGGAGACGTCCGGGAAGATCGTCGAAACGCTCGTCAAGAACGGCGAACCCGTCGAGTTTGGCACGCCGCTCTTTAAAGTCGACGCGCAGTAATCGAATCGGAGACCCGCATGTTCAAAAGAATCCTAATCGCGAACCGCGGCGAAATCGCGTTGCGCGTTATTCGCGCGTGTCGCGAACTCGGCGTCGAGTCGGTCGTCGCGTATAGCGAAGGCGACCGCGACGCTCATTATCTGAAACTTGCCGATCGCGCCATTTGTATCGGCGCTCCTCGATCCGATCAGAGTTACCTAAAGATGGATCGACTCATTAGCGCGGCGGAGCTTGCGCAAGTCGACGCCATCCATCCGGGATACGGGTTCTTATCGGAAAACGCTCATTTCGCCGACGTGTGCAGAAGTTGCGGATACGAGTTCATCGGACCGACGTGCGCCGCTATGGAATTGCTCGGCGACAAGAACTCCGCGCGCGCCGTCGCGAAGAAGTGCGGCGCTCCGACCGTGCCCGGTAGCGACGGACTTATTAAAAGCGAAAAAG
>ONGM01000156.1 GCA_900317365.1 uncultured Planctomycetota bacterium | reverse complement strand
TTCGGACGCGCCTAACTGCGCTTCGGACGGGTCTCCGCGCGAACTTCTCGCGGCGCTTTCGGAACTCCTCCAATACGTCGTCGGCGTGAGTCGCGAGGTCGAGGCGGCGACGAAGCGGTACGATCTGTTGGCGCGAAACCGGGACGCGGCGCTCAACGACGTCCGGAAAGACGAGCTTAACGTCGCGCAGTATGAGAACGAACTCGCCCGGTTAAGGGAAACTCTGGCGAGTCATGCGGCGAGTCTAACGAGTTTTTGCGAAGAGAGTCGATTGCGCTTTAACGCGAGCGCCGAGACCTCGTGGCAAACTCTATTATACGCCGCAAAGCTATGGGACGACTGGCGCGACGGCGCGATCGAATATAAGCGTAAGGCGGCGCGTCTTGAGAACGACGAGAAGTTCGTCGCGGACTACGGCGCGCGCGTAACGTCCTTGGTCGAACGCGTTCTTCATCGCGAGTCGAACGGAATCGAGCTTGACGCGCAAGCGCTTAAGGACGCGTGGAACGAAGCGACCGCCAATAAAAGACGCTACGAGGACGAAATCAAACGGCGCGACGGGGCGCGCGCGCGATTGTCCCAGCTGAACGACAATTTGACCGATCTTCGTCGAGACGCGCAATTGCGTCGCGCGGCGTTTGGCATTGAGTCGGAAGAGGATTTCGTCGCGTTTCGACAGGAGGCGCGGACGTATCGAACGCTGGAGTCGCAATTCAACGACGCGCGCAACGTTTTGGAAGCGGCGCTCGACGTTCCGACGGACTCCGACGAGGGACGAAGGTTCTTCGACGAATGGGAATCGAACGACGAGTCGACGCTCCAAGCGCGTTTTGCTCATGAGGAAGCGAACGTCGACGAGCTGGAAAAGCGCTTCGTGGAGCTGAATCGTCGCGTGGGCGAACTCTCGAAAGAGTTGAAAGGGTTGGAAACGAGCGAAGGGAACGTCGCGCTTCGCGAGGAGCTGCGCGGCGAAGTGGCCGCGTTGCGCGGGTACGTCGACGAGTACGCGCCGTTAAAGCTCGCGTTAATGGCGCTCGATCGCTCCTTGGACAGGTTCCGAGACGAGAGAATTCCGCAAATCCTTTCGATCGCGCAGGATTTATTCTCGCGCGTTACCGACGGACGATACGTCGAGATTTCGACGAAAGAAACGAAGAATAAAGAGGCGGAATACGTTGTGTACGACGAACATAGGGCGTGCAAGAACGTTTCCGAATTGAGCTCCGGGACGCGCGAGCAACTCTACCTTGCGCTGAAACTTGCGTTGATTCGCGAGTACGCCGCAAATTCGGAGCCGCTGCCTATTCTAATCGACGACGCCCTGGTTAATAGCGACGACAATCGCGCGCGCCATATTATGAACGTTCTCGCCGAATTTGCGAGCGAACGCCAGCAGATCGTTCTCTTTTCGCACAGCCTCGCGACCCGCAACGCGTTCTGCGACGTCGTCGGCGAAGACGCGGTCGTCGATCTCCGGGGAACCCGCTAATGAAGCGGCGCGGCGTCCGGATTCTCGCCTGCGCGCGCCACGTCGCGTACGTCGCGTACGTCGTCGCGCGCGCCTTCTCGACCTTGGGAGCCGGCGCCGCGTTCGCGGACGAGCCGCCGAGCGACCCTTTTGCTTCGGACGCGGTTGAAGCGGCGTTTCCCGCCGAACCCCGCCGAGCGGCGCTCGAGGACGCTCTCTACGACGCCCTGTGGCGCGGCGGCGCCTTGCGCGACGCTGCCCGAAACGCCGCGCAAACGGAACTCGCCGAACGGTTTCCCGACTGGGAGCCTCTCTCTTCCGATCGGAGATTTCTCACCAACGGCGAAATTTCCCCGACCTCAAAGTCGACCTTCGAGGCGGCCGAAGACGTTTATTTCAACGGCGTTTACGATCGCGCCTGCGACGAGTTCCGCGCGACCGTCGCCTCGCCCGACCCTAACGCGGAACCGCCGCGCGTTCCCCTCGTCGTTCGCCTCCCTGCGCGCGCGCGCGTCGTCTACCTGACCGCGAATTGCGCGAATTTTCTCCTACGCGATCCCGCGACCGGCGAAACGTGGCGCGCTCGAGCAAGGTACGCCGCGCAGGAAATTGCCCCGGAGCCTGGCGACGCGAACGTCGAGTTTGAAATAACGCTCGAGCCTAACGAAGGCGAGCCTAGCGATGAAGGCGAGCCTGGCGAGGGCGAGCCTAGCGACGTCGAATGGACCGGCGCGAAGGTTGGCGCCTTAATTGGATTCGATCTTCGCCTCCTCGCGATTCCGTTCGCGCCAGCTCGCGCGGGGGAGCCTCGCCTTCTTCGCGCGCCGCGTCGGCTACGATTCGGCGCTTTGAATTGTAACGACGCGAAGGCGGACGTTTCCGCGCCGGGCGTCGTTGAGGTAACGCTGCGATTTCAGTACGACTTCGCCGCCGACGCCTTCGATTCGCACCGGCGTTGGCTAGCGCGCGACGATTTTCGCCTGGCGTTTCGGCGGACGCCGGGCGTCGGCGCGCCTGCGGTTGTATCGCCGGAGAGGCTACGGTTTTACGATCGCAACGAGTTCGGGGGAAGCCTCGCCTTGACGTTTCGCCTGCCGGAGTCGCCCGCAGGCGCAGGGGAGCTCGCGCTGATCTGGTTGGCGCCGCGATTTCTAGGCTTCGCGGAAACGCAGGGGCGCCTTACCGCGCGACGTTAGGCGAAGGCAGGCGAAGGCAGGCGAAGGCGCTTCCTACTCTTTCGGTTGGACTAATTCGCCGAAGCCTTCCATGAGGTCGTATTTCTTTTGCCAGGTCGTGTACATAATGCCGACGCAACCGGGCGTTTTCTTACAGGTAACGAGCCAATCTTTGCAGCCTTCGAGGTCGTCGGTATCGTAATAGGCGGCGCCTTGCGTTTTGAAGCCTTGGGAGCTGAAGAACTCCATGCTCTTTTCGCGCATATCGTACCACCAGCAGCTGACGATAATGTCTTTTGGCACAAACTTCCATGCGCCTGAGTAGTCGCCTTCGCAGCTGTAATAGTTGTCGTGGCAGTTATGATTCGGGTCGAGCATATCGGACCAGATATAGACGGAGGCGTTCGGGCTTCGTTCCTTAATAATCTCGTATTGCCGAGTAATGCAGTCGCCGAGGATTTCAGCGAGGGAAATGCCTCGGGCATGACACGCTTCGCAGGTTCCCGCGCAACGGATTTCGTCCATACTCAGGAACCACTTCTGCGGGTTGAGAAGTTTCACGACGGCGTCGGCGGATTTCTTAAAGTATTCGTAAATCTCCGGCTCCGACATACACGCGCTCACCTGACTGGAGCCAATGATAATCGGGAAATAATATTCGACGCGCAAACGCTCGTTCTCTCGAATCGCGCTCCCTTCCGGAAGGATCAGGCTCTGACTCTCAACGTCCTTCTGGTGCGGGCGAATTTTGAAGTCCGGTAGGCTCCAATCTTTCCCTTGCTCGTATTCCTTTTGACGATCTTCGCTGAAGACGCGAATAGGAGCGCCGGCGCGACGCAACGGGTTCGTGAAGCCGTTCCGCTTGAGGGTTATGTCGTCGAGCCAAAGCGCGCCTTCCGTCCCGTCCCAGACGCCGGCGTAGAGTAGAATTTTCCCGTCTTTTGGAACGCGGAAGTTGACTTTAATTTCCTGCCAGTCGAAGGTTTGCGCTTCTTTGTCGTTTTTAAACGGCACAGGGGACGCGGAGAGCTGAGCGCCGTTGGAGGAGTAGGCTTGCAGGAGCGCGCGACCTTTGAAATCTTTTCCCTTCATCCAGACGGAAGCCTGATAGACGCCTTCCGGCTGTAGGTCGAGTCGCCACATCACGCGTCCGTGTCCGTTTTTATCGTCGCCGTAATTCTCGAATTTTAAAGCGGATTTGCCGTTGCGGGCGTTTTTCTGATCGCGGAATGAGACGACGTTCGGACGATCTTGAAATCCGCCGTTGAGGCTGAGGAGTTGCGCGCCGTCCCATTCTTCCATATCGCCGTTGGGAATGACGACGCGTTCTTCTTCGTAGACGGCGCGTCCGTTTCGCGCGCCGAGAGTCGTAACCGCGCGCGCGCCTTCGGCGAGGTTGGGATCGCGTCCGATCATCGTTCCGTATCCGATAGACCAAAGAATCGGAATAATTTCGACGTCGGCTTTTTCAGCGGCGGACTTAATCTTGTGGAATCGCGCGAGTTCCGCGTCGTTCCATTCGTCGGCGCGATCCCACTGCGAAGCCCAGAGCATTCCGTTCAGTTGAACTTTTCCCGCCCGTTCGATAATGGAGACGACCCAGTCGGCGCCTTGATCGTCGTTGAGGTTATATGAGAGGTAGAACCACCGATCGCGCATCGAGTCGGACGCGTCCTCGGCGGCGTCGGCGCGCGGCGTCAACGCGAAACAGACGAAGACCGCCGCGACGACGACGAGCGCGGCGCGGAATATGGCGCTAAATAACGTTGAACGAGTCATGAGAACGACCTTCTACTATCTATCGTTGCTGTTGCGGATCATTGTCTCGACGAAGCGCAAGCTCCATATGCGGCGCGCTCGACCGAAACGACGTCCATTATTGTAGAAAATCGCGCGAGAAATTCAACTTCGTAGCTCTCAATTGGGAAGAGACGGCGTCGTCCGCTATTTGACGACGATCCCATATTCTTTTACTCTTTTTGAGTTCTTATCGACGCGCGTCCGCGCCCTTGGAGAGCGCGAGGCGCGCGCGACGACTCGAACCGTTGAGCGACGTTTGAACGTCGGCGTCTTATCCGCGTCATATCCGTTCGCGGTCGCTCTCCGGGCGCTTTTCTAACGAATCCATGATTCGACGTCGCTCTGACTGACGCCGAGCGCGTCGGCGATTTCGGCGGTCGATAAGCCCCGCGCCGAAAGTTTCTGCGCCGCGCTCTTGTTGCGTTGCGTCGCTTCTTTTTTCGCTTCCTCCTCGGCGTCTTGACGACCTTTGAGAATTCCCATGGCAAGCTCTTGTTGAACTTTGGGATCGTTCGCCATTTGGGATAGTTTCGATAGAAATTCTCCGAGCATGATTTTTCTCTCCTCGATTCTTTGAAGTTACGTCGTCGATCGTCGGACGCGACCTTCGACCGCGACTTCTATTGTAGCGAATTTCTAGCGCGCGCGAAAGAGACGAAACGCGCCGTCGCCCATGAATTTTCGGCCGAGATTCCGATAAAAAAGTCGCCCTCGGTCTCGCGGCGCGAGAACGAGGGCGGCGTCTATGCGATTCTAGGCGAATCGAGACGTTCTTTTGCGATCCGTTATTTCACGGTCGCTTTGAAGAGAGCGACGCTCAGCGGTTTGACGACGACGCCGTCGGCGAGGGATCCGTCGAAGCGCGTTTGAACGACGTCGATTCGTTGCGGGGAATCCGGGTCGTTGTAGCTTTGCGGGTCTTCGTCGGAGACGTCAAAACGATCGCCGCCGTCGGCGAGGTTCAGACCGTCGACGTTGAATTTGAAATTGAGTTCCTTCGAGGTCGGGTTGACGACGGCGACGGTAAAGGTTTTGCCGTCTTCGGAGGTCGCGGCGGCGACGTCGTAAGGTCGCGGCGCTTCCGATTTTAGCGGGATGGTGCCGAATTCGTTGCGATAGAGCTTCAGAACGAGTCCGGTCGTCTCAAATTGCGCCGACGTTTGCGACGTCTTAATGCATCCGATGACGTTGACCGTTTGCGCGTAGTTCGCCATCGCAAAAATATCGCTGTTGCGGAAATATTCGTGCAAACCTTCCGCAATTCCCAGTCCGTCTTTGAGATAGTAACGAGTTCCGAGTTCTCCGAAGACGTGCGGCCCGTACCAGTAGTTCCATTCGTCCATGGCGATCTTAATCTCTTTGCCTTGGAGTTCCGGGAACTCTTTGCGGTATCGACGGTGCGCGTCGGCGATGCGACGAATACTATTCGGAACCTGCTCGACGTGCGCGACGAGATCGCGACGCTCTTGGACGTAGAAGTGTTCGCTAATCCAATCGATATGATCGGCGCATTGACGCATAATGATTTCGTCCCAAGCGCCGACCGCGCCGACCGCGATCAAGGTCAAATTCGGATCGAACTTGCGGAACGCGTCGACGAATTCGTTGTGCTTAAGAGCGTACTTTTCCGTCGGCATGTGTCCGATTTGCCAGTTGCCGAACATCTCGTTGCCAATGCACCAGTATTTGACGCCGTAAGGTTCCGGATGTCCGTTCGCCGCGCGGATCTTGCCTTGCGGACTGTCCGGCGCGCCGTTGACGTATTCGAGTTCTTCCAACGCGGAGTCGACTTGACCTGCCCCCGTGTTCACCGCAATGTCAGGCTCCGTGCCTAAATATTTGCAGTAGACCATGAACTCGTCGATTCCGAAATCGTTGTGCTCAATACCTTGCCACGCGGGGTTCTTTCGAGGCGGACGACGATCGCGATCGCCGACGCCGTCTTTCCAGTTATATCCGCTCACGAAGTTGCCGCCCGGCCAACGGTAAATCGGCGCGTTGAGCTCTTTCAAGAGCGCCATCGTGTCCGCGCGCATACCGGAAATATTGTCCCCCGGCATGAGCGAGACGGCGCCGAGACGCGTTTCGCCCCGACCTTGGAAACGCACTGAGAAGGATCCGAACTCCTTCGGAAGCGTCAATTTGTCCGCCTTGAATTCGAATTCGTATTTCGCGTACCCGTCCTCCGCCGTTTCCACCGGCTTGTCGAGCGGGCATTCAACGACGCGATCCCCGGAACCAAAGACGACGCGAACCCAAGACGTTTGACCTTCCGACAATTTGATCCACGCGTAACCGACGTATTCCTTGTCTTTAACGAACTCGAGTCCGCTCTGTTCCACGCCGAAAATCGCGTCCGAATCGCTGATCCAACGCGGCGACGCGGCGCCGACGAAACGTCCTTCCTTTTCGTTATTGAACTTCGTTTCACCAATCAGTTCCCAAGGATACATGGCCGGCGCGTCGTAGAATTTGCGGTCTTGGAGCATTTCCGACCAGATTCCGCCGTAAATACAGCGTCCGAGATGCTCGATGAATTGACCGTAAATGAAGGGAGAAATCGGCTCCCCTTGCGTCTTCGCGTCGATCTTGACCTGAACGACTTCCTGTGCGCCCTCGTCCGCCTTCGCGTAGGGAAGGCACGCGGCGAGCGCCGCCGCGACCGCTAACGTTGCTGCGTAGAATTTCATCTGCTAGTTTCCTTTATCGTGTGTAAAGCGAGCGTTAAAAGAATCGCTCGCGGTTTTAATTCGCGTTGGACGCCGCCTCGTCCGCAAAGTCCGCCGGAACCGTGCGCGCGCCGAAAATTCCGCCTGCCATTGCGCCCGGCTTGCCTTGGAAACGAACCCGGATCGTATCCTTCGTCGTTTCGCTAAGCGGATAGATTTCGTCGAAGAATTTCCCCGGCTTGTCCTGATTCAATTTGCGCTCGGCGATCTTTTGCCCGTCGACGAGAATATCGAAATTGCGGTTCCCCGTCTCGTCGCCCCAATAGGTGATAATGAGGGCGTTCTTCGCGTTCGGAGCGACTTTCATATCGAATTCGAACCATCCGCCGTTGCGCGCGTCGCGCCATTTCCGACCCATATGCGTTCCCGTCGAGGAGTTCTCCGATTGGAAATTGACGTCGCGTTCCGCCTGCATTTCTCCCGGCTGGAAGAAGGTCAGCGTCTTCTCTTGCAGACGGCGTTGACGTTCGCGCGCCTTCTCGAACTCTTCTTGACGCGTCTTCCATTCGTCCTTCGTAAAACGATTGAAATAGACGAGGTAACGTTCTTTGGCGTCGTAGAACGGAACGACGGAGACAGGGTGCGGATATCCGACGTCAAGTTTCGCGGAACGCGGTAGCGCGAAGAAGTTTAGCGGCGCCTCGGAATCCTGTTGCGGAACGAGCGCGTCGACGTTTCGATCGTCGGCGACGAGAACGGGAATCACGACGGAATCGTCGCTCTTTTCTTCGTCAAGATTGGCGATCTTTGCGGACTTAGGTCCGATATTTCCGGCGTAGAGAACGGGACCGCAGAAGAAGGCGCCGATATTCGGAGCGTCGGGAGTCGGCTCGAATTTCCATTCGGGGACGATCTTAACGTTGATCGCGGTGCGACCTTTCGCCCAATGATTTCCCAACAGGACGTAACGCCCTTCGGTCGGCAAGTCTTTAACGACGCAATTGTTCGGAACGCGAAGTTTAATCGTGAGAGCGAGATCCTCTTTGGCGTCGACGTAGAATTTTCCGTTAGGCGTGAGGGTAACGATAACGTTTTTCTCTTCCCACAAGAGCGAGGACGGAATCGCGAGGTTCATATAGAGGACGTCGGAGCCGTCGTCGAGTGTTTCGCGGAAGAAGATTTCGCCGCCGTACTGGGTATGGTTTTCCATACCGGTTCCATGGCAGCAGGTCCACGTGTCGAAACGATTCGAATAGGTTCGGAATCCGCCGGGAGTCGTCGGAACGTAATAGGTGTAGAGTTCGTCCGGTTGCGACATATCCCGATTGATCGAGGCGAGAATGTGATTGTAGAGCGCTCTTTCAAAGTAGTCGTAATATTCGACGTTTCCCGTCTGCTGGTACAATTTGCTCGTGAGTTTGAGCATATTGTAGGTATTGCACGTTTCGCAGGTGGAGTCTGAGAGTCGGGAGCTAATCACGCCGGGCGCGCCGAAATGTTCGCCGGACGAGTTTCCTCCGATCGCGTAGGTATGATAATGAACGACGCGATCCCAGAAGTATTTTGCGGTCGCTCCGGCGGGATTGTCGTCGTTATCGACGAGTTCGGCGCGTCGCGCGAGACCGATGATCTTCGGAATTTGCGTGTTCGCGTGCCGACCTTGGAGTTCGTCGCGACCTTCCGCGAGCGGTTTCAGAACGGCGAAATCGTAGAATCGATCGCCTTGACGCAGGTATTTTTCGTCTCCGGTCGCCGCGTAAAGATTGTAATACGCTTCGTTCATTCCGCCGTATTCGCAACGGAGCATCTTTTGAAATTGATCGAGATCGAGATCTTTGGTGATTTCAATTCCCCAATCGGCGAGGCGTTTCGCGACTTCAAGCGCTTCCGCGTTGTCGCAGTATCGGTACGCGTCGAGGAGTCCGGCGAAAATCTTATGCGTAACGTACCACGGCACCCACATTCCGTTCAGATCGAAGCCTTGCGAGCGAATATCGCCGCGCGAAACCTCCGCCATCGCTTTGCGGAAGTTTTCGTCGCCGGCGAAGGACGCGTCGGGCGCGTTCTTCTGGCATTCGTCGAGCTCTTTCACAATGCGATCGGAGATCTCTTTGAACTTGACGACCCCGGTCGCGGCGTAATTCTTGGAGACGGCCGAGAGGTAATGACCCAACGAGTGCCCGGCGATCGACATATTTTCCCAACCGCCGTAGGTCTTCGCGTCGGTCGGAACGCCGGAATTCGCTTTAATGCGCGCGAGGAGTCGCTCGTAATCGACGGAGAGAAGATACTCCGAGTTCTTTTGCTGCGCTTCCCAAAACGGACTTGGCAGCAGCGCGACCTGCGACGGCTCAAAAGCTTCGATTCGTCGTTTCGCCGAAAGAACGTCGTCCGTCGCGCGGCACGGCGCGCTCGCAACGGCGACGACGCCGAGAAGCGCGCATAAATTCAATAATACCAAAATATTCTTTTTCATTATCGCACGAAGTCCTTATTAAGAATCGTGTTATTGTCGACGCGGAAGAAATCGAAATCGGCTTCTCCGCCGGACTCTTGCGTCGACTGCAAAAATAGTCCAAATCGGTATCCCATAAAGTGCGGCAAGGTATAAACCATACGCAATTCGCCGCCGATCGGTCGCCACTGCGTTCCGTCGACGCTCCAGTAGAATCGCGCTCGGTCTCGACGATTCGTAAAGTCGCAATCGGCGCGGAGATAGATCGGCGCGGCGTCCTTCAGCGCGACGAGCTCGTTCTCTTGATTCGCGTCGTTTTCCCCGCGACCGTTAGGCGCCGTTTTCGCCTCGCCTTGCGCAAGATAGAGCTTGCCGTCGCGCTTCGTTACGGCGACGTAGCCGTATTTCCGCTGCAGAAGCGTCAGTCCGGCGACGTCGCCTTCCTTGAGACCCGCCGGATCGACGAGCGTTTGACAGCTCGACGTCGGTCCGAACGTGCGTTGCGTGAGAATATTGCGCGTCTGAACGAGTTTCGAATCGACGCGCGACGAGACGAGCTTCAGCCAGCCGGATCGTTCAGTCAGCGACCAGTCTTGCGCGACGGGATTGTGATTCCATTGGAACGCGAGCGGAAGTTCGGCGGCGTCAAATTCGCACGATTCCACGATATTCCCGAGCGGTTTGCCTTCCAGCGTTATATCGAGCCGTTCCGGAGCCTTGCCGTCGACCCCGAGGACCGGCCAATCGTCGACCCATTCCACCGGAATCAGGTAGGGAATGCGCCCGACCGCGCCGGAGTCTTGGAAGAGCATGGCGAACCACTTGCCGTCGACGCCTTCAAAAATCGTGCCTTGAGCGATTCCGCGATCTTTAAAGACGAGGCGCCCTTCGTACGGCCCTTCGAGCTTGTCGGCGCGATAGACCGTTTCAACGCGCTCGCCTCCCGCCGGCCAAGTGATATTGCAAAGGTAATATTTCCCGTTCCGCTTAAAGAACTGCGACCCTTCCGCCGGAAGCCCCCGTCGACCGCCTGCGACTTTTTCGGCGTTTTCCACGATCGTCATATCAAGCCCGCCTTGTAACACGCCGGAAAAATCAGGGCGGAGTTCCGTGAGTCGAATATTGCTCGAGCCGTGAATCAGAAAGACTCTCCCGTCGTCTTCGAGGAAGAGCGAGCAGTCGTGGAACATCGGTCGGAAGGAGCGCGCTTGCCATTCTCCCGCCGGATTGTCGGTCGTGTAGACGTACGTTTTACCCGTCGTGCCGGAGAACGTGGCGAGGTAGAAGGTCCCGTCCTTATAGCGTAGCGAGCTTGCCCAGTCCCCGGCGCCGTACGCGTTTTTCCCGTTGCGCAACGCCAACGCGTCGGAGTCCTCGATGACGTCGCGCGCGTATCCGACGAGGGTCCAGTCGACGAGGTTTTTCGATTTCATAATCGGAATTCCCGGCGACATATGCATCGTCGTCGAGCTCATATAGAACTCGTCGCCGACCTTACATACGGCGACGTCGGGAACGTCCGCCCAAAGAATGGGATTCTTTGCGGGCTCTTGCCCTTGTGCGGCGCAGAACGCCGTTGCAAGCAGAATCGCGAGTCCGAGGATTCGCGTCGTTCTAGCGTTAATCATTCGTTTCATAACGTTTCGCGTGTCGTTGACTGTAAGGTGAATTGACCGTCGCGTTCCGCTCGACGCGACTTCGAACTTTAAGCGGTATCCCAGGGCGTTTCAGTCGCTTGCGCGCGCCTTTTTCGCCAAGATACCCGGCGCGAATGCGAGAGTCAATAAATTCCACCGCAAAAAAACTTCAGTTTTGCGAATTTCGCGCGCCCCGTTTGCGCTCGACGCCGCGCTTCGCAACGGGGAAAAAGGGGGGCGCGGGCGCGACGAGCGGCGCCAATAGAGGGGCGCCGGCGCGTTTGGAAGAAAGAAGGCCGCCGACGCCTGGCGAATCGAACCGCCAGGCTAATTGAATCGGTTGAGAATTGATTTCAAGAGACGACCGACGTCGACGACGAGGTGATACGCGACGGTCAGGAGACAGAAAATCAAATTGTACGTTGTGATTTCAAGGAGCCATGGGACGGCGGCGAGGAAGTTGCCGAAGAGTCCGTCCGCTTCAATGAGCGACGTTCCTATGAAGCCGCCGACGAAGGAAACGATCGGCGTAACGCTCGATTTGCGAAAAATCAGCCTTACGTTGACGATTAAAACGAAGAACGCAAATAAAATAAAAACGACTCCAATAGGCGCGGATAGATCCGAATGGAATGAGGACGACAAAAACTCTGTGATAAAGAAGAGCGGGACGCCTAAGATCAAGGCGCCAATTAAAGCGGCGTTCAAGACGACGACGCTGAGGAACGCCGAAGCTATCGGGATAAAATACCGTTCTTTGAGTCGTTCGCGGAGAGGTTGCGTCGACGAATCCTTTTCATTGGTCTCTGACATAACGATTGTCTTACAACTAAGTTAGAGCGCTCTGATTTCGTAGTAATATTCCAAACATAGGAGTTCGTCGAATTCGCAACGAAAGAAGACGTCGTAGTAAGTGGCGAGAAGGGGAGGGCGGGAGTCGCCGAGTCGGCTATAATTCGAGAAGGCGAGGCCGGGGATTTCAAGGTCGGCGGCGCGATACTTACGGAGTTTCGTAAACGAGTCTTTTTCGAGCCGGTCGGCGATAGCGTCGGCGAGCGTATTTTGCGTCTGCGTAACCGGTCCGGAAGCGTGTCCTTCCCCTTCAAGGAACCGCTGGGTCGCGTTCGGATTCATGTCTTTCAGTTTAAAGGTGTGACGCAAAAAGAAGACGTCGTATAATTTCGATATTTGAAGCGTCGTTGCGTACTCGATATAGTAGCCCGGTTTTTGGAACGGGGAAAGGTCGAAACGCCATTCGTAATACGGTTTCAAGTGGAAATCGGGTTCTCGACGTCGATCCGTTATGCGAATATTCTTCGATTCGCAGAAGTTGAGAATCTCATCGGAGAGCGCCTTGGGCGGGGAGGCGACAAGTTCCCGATAGAGCGCGGCGTCGCGATTGCCGTAGATTTCGTCGACGCGTCGATCCAACGCGTCCAATAGCCGTCGACCTTCTTTTAAAGCTCTCATGACCTTCCCGTATTGACGTTTTGCGCAAAAGAATTGATCGCTTATCTTTCGGATAACGATTCGTCGTATTTTCTCTTGACGGCGTATAATTTCGTAAAACCGATCTCTTCGTATTCGTAGACGTAAAAGACTTCATAATAATTCAAGAGATAATCTTCGTCCGTCAATTCGTTAGCGCGGGAAGGGTCGTCGAGCTCTTCCAAATCGGAGTTGTAGGAATTGAGATTCTTTAAACCGATAACGGTTCTGGCGGCGAGACGAGCTTCAAGACGGCGATATCCTTTCTTCGACAGGCTCTCTTGAAGGAGTTTCCAGAGGTCTCTTTCGAGCGTCGTCGCGGGGTCCCCTGAATATTTGTCCCCTTCGTTGACAACGTACATGGCGTCCGGATCGGGATCGTTGAAGACGAAACTACTGTTGAGGTAGTAGACTTTCGCCAGTTTTGAGATTCCGAGATACGTCTGATAATTCATTGAATAGACGTTATTTGCAAATTCAGGCGTTTCAAAATAAAACGCCCAATCGATCGGCGGGTCTTCCGGGAAGGGAGGCTCCCAGACGTCGACTTGGATCTTATTGGCGTTGCAAAATTGAAGGATCGAATCGGGCAAAAGGAAGTCAGGCTGAAATCGAAGTCGCTCGTACTCTTCTTTGTTTTTCAACGCGAAGAGATCGTATACGACGTCGTCCAGGTATTTTTGCACGTCGGCTTCGCTCATGATTCCACCTCGCGTCCAAGGGCGACAACAGGGGGGCGATGAAGGATAAGTTGATCGGTCGAGCGTCGGGAGTCGGGCGCCGACGTTCTAAGATATGAGTATGACGTCGGAGTCGAGCGCCGTCAAGCGGTCGCGGCGAGGCGTAAGAGAATTTTCGCGCGCCGACATGCGCAGGCGAGGGGAGCCAGGCGGGCGGGCAGGCGGAACGTCGCGCGACTTCAATCGCGAGGCAAGGCCGCGCGTTCGCAGAGGCGTCGCGTTTCCTCGACGTCGCGGTTCATTTGTCGAATGAGTTCGTCCTTCGAGTCAAAGGTGCGAATATCGCGAATCTTATCGACGAGATCGAGCGCGGCGGGACGGCCGTAGAGATCGCCGTCGAAGTCGAGAATATGCGCTTCGATTTTAACGTCGTCGACGCCGAAGGTCGGGTTGCCGCCGATATTGACGGCGGCGGGCTTTCTTACGCCGTCAGGTAGGCGCGCGAACGCGGCGTAGAGCGCCGGCTTCGGCACGACGGTTTCGACTTCGGATAGGTTTGCGGTCGGGAACCCGAGGGTTCTTCCGCGCGCGTCGCCGTGCGCGACGACGCCTTTGAGTCGGTAGAGGCGTCCCAATTGCGCGTTTGCGCTTCCGACGTTTCCATTTGCGAGCGCAAGTCGAATCGCGCTGCTGGAGACAGGTCGTGAGTCGAGTTCAACCGGGGGCACGATTTCGAGATCGACGTTGGCGTCGCGGCAGAGCTCGCGGAGCGGCGCGCCGTTCCCGATTCGATCGGAGCCGAAGACGAAATTCTGGCCTTCGACGAGCGCGACGACGTTGAGGCGCTTCACGAGGGTTTCGCGAAAGAATTCTTTTGCGGTTTGTCGCAGGAAAGTTTTGTCCGTCGGGTAGACGAGGAGGGCGTCGACGCCGCACCGTTCGATCAAGGCGATTTTCTCTTGTTGGTCGCAGAGGGCCAGCGGGGCGTTTTCGGGACGAATGACTTGCGCGGGGGTCGGATCGAAGGTGAAGAGCGCGGCGGGACGTCGGAGCGCGCGCGCGCGGGAAACGAGGTTCGCGATAATTTTTCGATGTCCGATGTGGAGACCGTCGAACTTACCGACGGCCAAGACGCATCCGCGAGCGTCGTCGTCGATCTCGTTCAAATCGCGATAGATTTTCACTTTTTCGTTTCCTTTGTTGCGCGACGCGTAGGGGAGAGGCGTCGACGCGAAGACTCGACGCGCGAAAGACGAACTCAGAAAAGGGTTTCGCGCGCCGAATGACGTCGTTTGAATTAGTCGTTTGGTTTATTCTTCGTCTTCTTTATAAACGGGATCCAACGTTTTCGTGTTCCGATCGACGGCGAGAATAACGGTTTGAGATTCCGAATCGTCAGGCGCGGTTGCGACGACGGGGAAGACGTGTCGGCGTTCCGGAAGCGTGAAGCGCGCGAAGAACTCGCCGTCGCGACTCACGCGAATCGGCTTGTCTTTAACGGAGACGCGGGCGCCGCGCAACGTTTTGCCTTTGACGATGATCTCGGCGTCGACGGAGATCTGCAGACCGGAGACGCTCGCGGACTCGACGAGATCGTCGGAATTAAAGCGCGCGGACGCGGGGCGATCGATCGCGGACAGATCGAGGTCGAGCGAATTGGAACGTCTTCGCGGGGCAAGACCGCGCGAGGCGAAATCGCCGGCGCCGAGGTAAAAGCGTTGATCGTAGATCCCGGGTTCGCCGAAGACCGGGCGACTAAACGGGTCGTGAATAAAACGTTGCGGGGTTTCGACGGTGTTGCTGGAGACGAGCGTGAAGAACTCGCCGTCGCGCGAGAGGAACCCCAATTCGACCATAAAGGCGCGCGGCGGATTATCGACCTGCACGTACCAGTTGTCGACTTCGCGCTTAACGACGACGTCTTCGACCCGGGTGCGACGCACGGCGGCGCTCTGCTGTTCGCGATCGACTTCGAAGAGGCGGAGCGCTAGGGACGACGCGTGCCAACGGCGACCCATCGCGGAGCGAACGCGTTCGACGAGTTGCGTCGTGGTTTCCCAGCACGCTCTCAACCAATACGGGTCGCATACGGCGAGGGAGATGCGGTCCGTTTTTTCACGCTCGCGCGCGGAGGCGCGATCGAAAATTCGTTCCGCCGACTTTTTCTTATCGGCGTCCTTGTTCGCGTCGTCTTGATCCCCCGCGTCGGCGCTTGCCCCGACTTTGCTCGCCTCGTCTTTCTTGACGTCGTTCGGCGCAGGCTCCGAGCGAGGCGGCTCCTTGCTCGTATCGGCGTCGTCTTTTTTCGCGGCGTCCGATTTCCTTGCGCGGCGCCTTCGTTTCGGCTCGGTCTTAGCCTCGCCTTCCGGCGCGTCGCCTGTCGACGCCGCGTCGTCTTTTGTCGCGACTTCAGGCGCAGGCTGGGCTAGGGCGGGCTGAGTTGAGGCGGGCGATTCCGTCGCGTCGGTCGTCGCCTTAGCGGGTTTTCGACCGCGTTTTTTCGGGGTCTTCTTGACGGCGGCGTCGGTCGCCTCGCTCGCCTTAGCGGGGGCGTCGGGCTCGACTTGGGCGTCGGTCGTCGTCGCCTCGCTCGATTCGACGCTAGGCTGGGCGTCGGCGTCGGCCTTCTTCGCTTTGCCGCGCTTTCTTCGCGTAGGCTTCTCGACGGCGTTTTCCTCCGCCTTGACCTCCGCAGTGTCGCCGGGCTTCTCTTCGGCTTGCGCCTCGAGAGTCGCCTCGGGTTGCGCTTCGACGCTAGGCGTCGCGTCAGGAGTCGGCTCGGAGGCGGGCGTCGGCTCGGAGGCGGGCGTCGGGGCGGATTCGGCGTTCTTTTTCGATTTACGCGGTTTTCGCGGTTTCTTAGCGATCGGCGCAGGCTCGGGTTCCGTCGCGTCCGTAGCGGGAGTTTCCGCCGACGTCGAGACAGGCGATGCGACAGGCGCGGCTTCCGTAGCTACGCCTGGCGCGGCGTCGGGAACGGCTTCCGCCTTAGCGGATTTCTTCGCAGACTTCCGCGAGGCGCGCTTTCTGCGCGTCGCGGCGCCTTCCTCCTGACTCGTCTCGGGCGTCGACTCAGGCGCCGCCGCCTCAGCCTCCGCCTTCGGGGCGGACTCAGGCGTCGGCTCGGGGGGCGTAGACTCGGGGACTGCCGCCTCGGGAACCGCCTTCGCCTCGGGTTCGAGCGTCGTTTTAGGCTCGGCCGCGAGATCGAAGAGGGTCTCCTGTTGCGTTTTGGAGGCTCGGCGTTTGCGCGGTTTCTTGGCGGGCTTAGGCTCCTCTTGTGGGGAATCTTGCGAGGAACCGTTCCCTTCCGCAGAGGTCTGATTCGCGTTTGCGAGAATGAAATCACGGAGCTGAGATTTCGATAAGCGACTCCAGCCCGTCAAATTCAGGGACGACGCAAGCTCGCCGAGTTCTTTCAGCTTTAATGATTTGACCGATTCGGCGTTTATCATGGGAACCTCCGCGACAACGCGACGGCGCGCAACCCTGCGTCGCGCGACGAAACGTCAATAACCAACGGACGCGTCTCACGCTCTAACGACGCGCCCTTATTCTAACATATGATACATTGCCGGAACGAAAAAATCAACTCCTATTTTGTCTATTTTCTCTGTTTTTAATAAATTTCCTCAAGTTAAGGTTTGCTTTTGACGAACGCGGCAATCTTGGACTGCGATTCGACAAAAAAATGTCAATTTCTCAGAAAAGCCGACACGAAACTTTTTTTTCATTTTTGATTCACTATAATTGACCGAGGCGGCGGTCTCTCGCGCGTATCGCGAGACGACTTTGGTCGCCGTGTTGACGAAAGATCAAACGATACGGAGTCGCTAAATGTTGCGTTGGCGTTTATTGATAGGGATACCGCTCGTCGCTCTTTTAATTTTTTTGCTTTGGCTTGACGCGACGCTTCCTATACCGGGTTTGATTCTTCTTCCCTTCTTTTTAATTTGCGAGTTCTTTCTTTGTCGAGAGACGATCGCGCTTCTTAACGCAGGGGGGCTTTTTCCGCGTCGTTCGACGATCTACGCGGGCGTTTTCGGCACGCTTTTGCTCTGTTGGGCGTCGTGTTGGAACGCGCATCCGATGATGAGCGCGGTTCACGTTCGCGCGCTGGGCGAGTCGGGGGCAGCGGCCGTCGCGGAGTCGCGGTCGATCGATCGCGCGGAGGTCAAGGAGCTTGACGACGCGGGCGCTCTCGCGGCGTTGGAGTCTGCTGAACAGACGGTCGCGGCGGTCCGCGCGTACCTTGAAGAGCGCAATTCTTCGACTCAAGACAAGCAAGGCGGGATCGCCGCAGGGCGCGAGGCGTCGACGGTGGTCGGAGGAAGCTACGCGGAAGTCGGGGCGTGGAAGACGGCGGCGTATTCGTGCGTCCATATTCTTCTCGCGATCGCGGCGGGCGTCCTGATTGCGTTTGTCGGCGAGATGCTGCGATTTAAACTTCCCGGCGGGCACATGATCAATTTAAGCGGCGCGATTTTTGCGATCGTTTACCTTGGTCTTCTCGGATCGTTTCTCGTGATGTTGCGTCTGACGTACGGCGTTTCGGCGCTCGTTTCGATGATCGTCACGGCGAAATTATGCGATATCGGGGCGTATACGGTGGGGCGCATGATCGGACGGCACAAGATGGCGCCGAGTTTGAGTCCGGGCAAGACGATCGAGGGGATATGCGGCGGCTTGATCTTTTCGACGATCGGCGCGTGGGCGTCGGTGCGATTTTTATTCCCGTTGGAATTTGGAACAGCGTCGTCGACGACGGCGCTTGGCGCGATCATTTACGGACTTGTCGTCGGCGCGGTCGGAGCGCTCGGCGACCTTGCGGAGTCCCTTATTAAGAGGGACGTGTCGCGCAAGGATTCCGGTACGCACGTTCCGGGATTCGGCGGCTTTTTGGATATGTTTGACTCGCTTTTGCTCGCCGCGCCGGTCGCGTTCGCGCTTTGGGCGTTTGGCGTCGTTAAGCCGTAAGATTCGCGGCGAGTCGCGCGTGTGGTCGGTAATGTTAAGGACGTTAGAATGTCGATAAAAATCATACTTCGTCAAAAGAAGTCGAGCGATAACGACGCGGTCGCGGCGTTGATTCACGATTCTTTGAACGCGTGGTACAAGAAGAATCGCGGGTTCGATAGGGTCGTTCCGTCGGTCGCGGCCGCAGGGGTATACTCGCGGGTATACGACGAACTCGATCCCGGGTGTTGCGTCGTCGCGGAAGACGCGGAGACGGGACGACTCGCCGGATCGTGCTTTTATCATCCTCGCCCGACGCACGTGTCGCTCGGCATTATGACCGTAGCGCCGGAGTATTTCGGCACGAAGACGTCGACGAAGCTGCTCGCGTACATCGTCGACGTGGCGAAAGGTCGCGAACAGCCGTTGCGCTTGACGTCGAGCGCGATGAATTTGGATTCGTTCTCGCTCTATAATCGCGCGGGCTTCGTGCCGGTCGCGATGTGTCAGGACATGCAAGTCAACGTTCCGGCGGACGGCTTTGCGGAGGAGATTCCCGCCGGATATATCGCGCGAGACGCTCGCGCGGACGACGTTAAGGAACTCGCGGCGCTGGAGCGCGAACTTCAGGGGATCGATCGCGTCAAAGATTTCGCCTATTTTATTGAGAATCGAGACGGGATTTGGGGCTCGAGCGTTCTGATCAACGAGTCGACCGGCGCGATCGAAGGCGGCATGTTTTCCGTCAACGACCCCGGTTGCGCCATGGTCGGTCCGGGCTTTGCGCGAACGGAAAGTCAGGCGTTCGCGCTTGTGAAGCGCGAGTTGAACCGGTATCGCGGGTCGTGGTCTCCGATCGTTTTGGTTCCGACGAGTTGCGTTTCGTTGCGCTTTGGTCTTTACGCGCTCGGGGCGCGGAATACGGAGACGCACGTCGTTCAGGTTCTCGGCGAGTCTTTCCCGCGCGCGGGGGTTTCGATACCGACGTTTATGCCGGAGACGTCTTGAAATGGATTCGACGACGGGGGGCGCGGTTCCCTTTTGGCGCAAGGACGGCGCGCGGTATTATCCGCAGAGCGCGTATTTCCGCCGAGAATTCGGCGAGCCGATCCGGAAGATCAGCATAGACGCGCATTTTTCGTGTCCGAACGTTGACGGCACGGTCGGTCGCGGCGGTTGCGCGTTCTGCGACGTCGCGAGTTTCAGTCCGAGTCGTCGACTTGGTTTGAGCGATATTAACGCGCAGATCGACGAAGGCGTTTTGCAGCTTCAGCGTCGTTTCAAAGTGAAGAAATTCATCGCGTATTTTCAGCCGTCGACGAACACGCACGCGCCGGTCGAGACGCTTCGTCGCGTCTACGAGACGGCGTTGGCGCGGCCTGAGGTCGTCGGGCTCGCCGTCGGAACGCGTCCGGACGCGGTTCCGAACGAGACGCTCGATCTGCTTGCGGAGATCGCGCGCGAGAAGTGGGTCGTCGTCGAGTTCGGGCTGCAGTCGACGAAGGACGCGACGTTGCGGTGGCTCGGGCGGGGGCACGATTACGCGGCGTTCGTCGACGCGACGGTTCGCGCGAAAGAGCGCGGTTTGCGCGTCGGCGCGCATCTCATCTTAGGACTTCCGAACGAGACGCGCGACGATCTTCTTCTGACGGCGCGCCGCGTCGCTTCTTTCGGACTGCATTCGGTGAAATTGCATCATTTGTACGTTGCGCGCAACACGCGCTTGGCGGCGATGTGGCGCGCCGGAGACGTTCCGCTCCCGACCCTCGAGGAGTACGCTCGCATGGTCGTTGATTTTCTTGAAATTCTCGATCCGAACGTCGTCGTGGAGCGCGTCGCCGGCGAGACGAGCGCCGAATATCTTCTCGCGCCGGAATGGACCGGGATTAAGCACGCCGGTCGCAACGCGGTCGAGAAGGAGTTTCGCGCGCGCGATTCTTATCAAGGTCAGTCCTTTGATCCGACGTGGACGGATCGAAATTTGTCGTGAAAAACGCGGTCGACGGCGCCGGTTTGCAAGTTGTTTCTTTTTTATATGCGAAAGTTAAGTTTTACGCGTTTTATGACGATTAAGAATTGTGAGCGTGTTCTTGTCGACGCGCTCATATTGCAAACCATAGCCTTGATACGCCGAGACTCGAGCGTTTGCGCGCGGATACCGGAACTTAACGGGGACGGAACGGCTGTACTTTTTTTCCGCGCGCAGACGCGAGACGATCGGCGAATTAAGGATCCTCGACGCGTTCGACCGCTTTGTCCAAGAGCGGAAGAACGCCGTCGGAAACGACTAGACGCAAGGACGCTGTCATGTACGAAACGAATAGACGCGGATTTCTCGCGCTCGCGTTATGCGCGTGCGCGTTGGGCGCGTTTCCGGTGAACTCCGCGCGCGCCGACGCGCCGCTCTTCGACGCGGACACGCTCAAGAAAAAACTCAGAGTAACGACGGAAGCGCAAAGCGATTTCGTCGACGACGTGGTCCGGAAAGAACAAAACGGCGAACTTCCCAGTTCGATGTTGCGCGCTTCGTATCGTTACGCGATGGGGAAAGAGGCGTCGCGCCGGATTTACTTTTTCCGACTGTGCCTCGCGAATCTCGTGAAGCGAGCCGGGCTCAAGATCGAATTTCTGCCTTTCTAGGGTTGGGGGTTGATCGCATAACGAAGCCGCGCGCGTCCGTTCTCGAACGCGCGCGGCTTCGTTATGTAAAACCTTTGATCTAAAACGACGCGGAAAAGCGCGACGCGCGCTATTGCGCGTCGGTCTCCTTTTCGATGAGTTTCTTTCTGATATACGCGGCGCGCAACGCGTCTTCGTCGTCGTCGTCCGAGACGACGCCTTTCGCTTCCGCGATTCTCCTGAGATGCGCCCTTTGAATTTGGAGAAGCATATTGTCGATCGTCGAATTGGAGACGCCGTCGAGTAGTCCCGTTCTGACCCCGAGTCGGACGCTCGACAGGTGCGTTAGGGCTTCGTCGAACGGCATAGAGCGCGCGGACCCGAGCAGAGCGAGAGCGCGGCACGCGCGATCGAGCGCGCCGGACCGATTTTCGCGCAAGACGGTCTCGCGCGCTTCGCGTTCGTACGCGACGACGCAGTCGACGACTTCGCGGAATTGATCGACGATGAGCAGTTCCGGCGGTCCGAGCGTCGATAGGTTGCTGATGTGATAGAATTCGCCGAGCGGGCGCATGTCTTTGCCGTAGATACCGCGCGCGGTGAGGTTGAGCTTTTGCAGGCTACGGAGCACCTTGGGCGTTTCGCCCGTTTCGACGAGTCCGGGGATGTGGAGAACGACGCTCGCGCGCAGACCGGTGCCGAGATTCGAGGGACTCGCCGTGAGATACCCGAGTTTTTCGTCGAACGCGTATTGGAAGACGGAGTCGAATAAGTCGTCGATTTTATCGACGCGCCGCCACGCTTCTTTGAGCGCGAGTCCGCTGATGATCGATTGAATTCTCAGATGGTCTTCTTCGTTGACCATGACGCTGAATTCTTCGTTTTCCTGCAGAATGAGCGCGCGCGGATGCGTAGCGCGGCAGAATTCGCGGCTAACGTGATTTCGCTCTTGGAGAAGTAGAGCGACGTCGTCGGGAACTTCGTTGAAATCGAGGAACGCGACGTCGACGTCGCCAAAGACGTCGGGTAATTTTTTTTCGACGGTTTTAACAATATCGCGCAAATCGCGTTCGCATCCTCTTCCGACGAACGGATAGTCGGAAAAGTTTCTTGCGAGTCGAACGCGAGTGGAAAGCACAACGTCGGATGCGTCTCCGGAACCGCGCAGCCATGGGCACGGTTGGATCGCTAAGTCGTCTAAATTCACGTAAAAACTCCCAACGCGGCGTCGCCGCGCGTTTACTGATCGCTAGTTGCGCGCCGTCGGCACAGCGTCGCGGCGGAAAGTTCGCATAGTATACGCTCTTTGCGACGTCGCGACAAGCCCGGAAAACTCGAAAAACTGACGGTCGAAGTCGACTAGAGAGAGAGCGGTTCGTTCGCGAGTTGGCGTTCTCCGCGCGTGAGTTCGTACATATCGCGTATCAACTTAACGTCGCACGGACGCTGCGTCTTGCTGCGGCGAACGAACATACGCTCTTGCGCGAGCGCCATGAGTTCGACGGGAAGCTCCGTAACTTGTCCGAAAGATCGCGCGTAATTCACAAAGCTCGGCACGGCGGTCGTCACGAAGCCGTACGCCATACTGCACGCGCCGATCGTTTTGCCCGTGAAGATGCTCGTGTTGATCGCCGTCTTGGAGTAGTCCCCGATCACGCAGCCGAGAAACTGCATTCTGGACGGGAATTTACCCGCCGGAGTTTCGAGAAAGACCTCGTTGTAAGAATTTTTCAGGTCGCTATTGCACGTTCCGGCGCCTAAATTGACCCAGCTTCCGAGGTAGCTGTGTCCGAGAAAACCGTGGTGCTGCTTATTCGAATACGGCTCGATCGTCGTCGCTTCGACTTCGCCGCCGACTTTGCACGTCGAACTGATCGCGACGTAGTCTTTAATCGCCGAATGCTCGATCACCTTGCTGTTCGGACCGACGTAGACCGGACCGCGGATGAAGCAGAAGGGGCCGATATTAACGTTTTCGCTGAGAATAATCGGGCCGGCTTTGGAGTCGCAATCGAAATAGGCGCCGATTTTGGGGCGATTCGCGACGTCGCGCGGGACGAAAAGTCCGTCGGCGATTTCTTCATAGTTTCCGGTCGCGATGCGACTTTCCAAATTCTCGTTGATCAGTCGCATATGGAGGCGAATCGCGTCGGAAGGACGTTCGAGCAAGGTTACCGGGAACGGGACGTCGATCGCAGGCAAGGCGAGATCTTGGAGCAGACCTTGCAATTGCGCGGGGCCGATTTCCTGATTCGGGAGAAGTTCGGCGGATTCCAAGAGTGCGAAAGCGAGCGAATCCCCGGCGTATACGGCGCAACCGCGTTCGACCGGTTCGCTCACGATCTTCTTCCAAATGTCGACGAGGGACGCTTGCGGCGCGGTTCGCGCGTTAATGAGGAGGATCGGGCCTTTTCGCGCCCCTTTTTCCGGGGACCACGCGTACGGCGCGTCTTCTTTGAGGACGTCGCGAAGGTGCGGGCGAACGACGAGTTCAAGTTCGTCGCCGAGTTCGCGCGTCAGGTTGAGCAGGCGCATGGATCCGACGCTAATCGAGAACGCGGCGCGACCGATGGTGATGGGGTACAAATCCTGGACTCTGGAATCTTCGAACAAGACAACGTGCATGTTACCGCGCCCTCTTTGAAACGAACTTTGGCAAAAAAGGAGTTAACGCTAACGCCTCCGGATTGTTCTACGCATTATAACGAACGCGCGGAAAGCGTCAAGATTGCCGAACAAACGAAGAGCAAAGGAAAACCTCTTGGCGGAGGCGTTTCGTTGAACGCGCCGCGTTAAAAACGCCTCGTTTTTTATCAAAAAGAAAACGCCGCGCCGACGCGTTGCAAGAACGGTCGACGCGGCGTTGAAAGTTCGCGACTAAGCGCAGGCGTTAGTCAAGGTCGTTTTGAGTCAGGCGTTTTTAGTCGAGGTCGTCTTCGCACACGACGCGGAAACCGACGTTGAAGACGCGTTGCCACGGCTCGTAGTCCGCGCGAACGCCGGCGCGCGCCCACTTCGGACGATCGCGCCACGATCCGCCGCGCGCGACCTTCTTCGTCGCCGCGTCCCCTGCGTTGCGACCGTCGGTCGCGACGTACGGATACGGCTTATAATCGGACGCCGTCCATTCGGCGACGTTCCCGAGCATATCGCGGAGACCCCACGCGTTCGCATGGTAGGATCCGACGCTCGTTTCGATCATTTGACCGTCGTTGATCCCGTTCGCGCGCGGAATGAACGCGCGCCAGTCCGGCGGGTTCGAAATCGGCTGAGGATTGACCCCTTGAACGACGAAGAGCTTCGTGGAATCGTCGGAGAGGTTTTCGAACTTCGAGAAGTCCGCGTCGAGACCGCCGAACCACATCGGGGTCGAAGCGCCGGCGCGCGCCGCCCATTCCCATTCGGCTTCCGTGGGAAGTCGGAACTTCTTACCGGTCTTTTCGGAGAGCCAAGCGCAGAAGTCGTTCGCTTCGTTCCAGCTCACGCGAATAACGGGCTGATCGGGCTTATTGGCGGGGTATCCGGGCAGCACGTGGTCTTTCCACCACTGGTCGACGTATCGGCTGTCGTGGTTCGGATCGAAGAGGTTGTAGATCGCGTTTGTCGTTTCGACGGTCGCCATCCAGAAGGGTTTTTCGACCTTGACCGGGGCGCGCGGGAACTCGTCTTCAAAGCCTTCTTCGTCCCCCATGACAAATGTTCCGGCGGGAATCTTGACCAATTTAATTTCAAGATTGTCGTCGAGTTTGACGGTCGCTTGCGGCACGGCGGCGACTTCGAACGGGTACGCGCCGTTATTGGCGTTCGTCAATTTCGGCGAAGCCTGCATTTTAGCGGCGGTTTCCGCGTCGAAGGGCCAGTTGGCGACTTTCGGGGCGGAACGATCGAGTTCCGGCTTCTTCTCGGGCTTAACGAACTCGGGACGTTCTTTGCCGTCGTAGTAGTAAGCGTCGGTTTCGAAGTTGAGGTCGTTGTCGGCGTAGAGGGATTTCAGTTCGACGTAACGTTCGGAGACGCCTTTAATTCGGCTTGCGCCGCGCGCTTGACCGACTTCGGTCATTTCGGTCCACGTGCCGAAGTACGGGACGTTCAGGTCGATCCAGCAGTAGAGCTTTCTTCGCGCTTCTTCGTCGAGTTGGACGTTATGGTGCCCTTTATTGAGCATTTTAACGAGTTCGGAGGTCGAGACGTGGTATTCCATCGGTTGGAAGACGTGGACGTCGCTTTCCGGACCGGGTCGACGCGCGTATCGCGCCAGCGCGTGATACGACTTCGAGAAGTTTTGCGGGCCGGGCGAGTCGTCGGCGAAGTTCGGACGCTCCGGCTTGGAGCCGTCGTGGCATCCGACGCAGAACTTATCGAGAATCGGCTGGACTTCGCCGCGGAACGAGAAGGGGCGTTCTTCGCCGTAGAACGGCGTCAGATCGACCGGCGGCGTATTGCGCGCGATCGTTGTCGTCGTCGGGGAAACGTCGTTCTGAGTTTCGTGGCATCCGATGCAGGACTCGTTTTCGCCGGGCATACCGACGAACCAGGATCGCATCGTCTGAACGGCGGCGCCGTTTTCGTCGAGCGGCTGAACGACGACAGGCGTGTTCGCGGGAATCTTAAAGGAGGCGCTGCCGTCTTCGAAGACCGGCGCTTCGCCGAGGATACGACGTCCGTCCCAGCAGCTTTCGAGACCGAAGGCGTCGTGTCCGCCGATTCCGCGGTATCCGTAGCTAACGGCGTAGACGCGCAACTTCTTGACGGTTCCCTTCGGAACGTTCGGCAGACCTTGTCCGAAGTAGACGTCGGTTATAAAGACGTTGGCGGTCGTTTCGCCGGGAACGGTGCGGTCTTGCAGCGTTTTCGGTTCCTCGCGCTCGATAATCGCGAAAGGCTCGAGGAGCTGATAGCCCGGTTCAGAACGAAGTCGGAGCATATTGTCGTAGACGTCGACGAGGTAGAGCGACCACGGCTCGTCGGCCGTCATGCGGCATGAAACGAGAATGCGTTCGTCGTCGATCGGGCACGGGAAGAGGAACTTCGGCCAGGAGCTGTCGACGAGTTGGTCGATCGTTACGTTCGCCGGCGGATTGTCGCGGCCGGGGATTCTCTGAACGACGCCTTGAGTTTCCTGACGACCTTTCGACGGATCGAAAATGACGAGTTCGCCTTCGCGCGCGACCCCGTGGTGCCCCGAAACGATTCCGACGAATTTCGACGATTGACCCGGGAACGCCTTCGCGTAGAACGTGCTGTTCGGCCAGTACGAGCCGCTGCCGTAATGTTCCACCTGGTTCGTGCCGTCCGGGTTCATCGTGAAGACGTATCGCGAATAATAGTGGGTAATATCGACGTATTCCCAACGCAGATACATAACGCGACCGTTCGGAAGAATCGTCGGGTTCCAGTCTTGGTCTTGTTCGAATGTGAGCTGACGAACGGTTTTGCCGTCTTCTTCGACGCGGTACAAGTTACCGACGACGTCGCTGCCGCCGATGCACGGAACGCCCATCATGGAAGCGGAAGAGACGAAGATCGTCGACCCGTCGGGAACGTAGCAGCCTTCGACGTTATTGACGTCGCCGCCCATTTCGGGGGTAACTTGTCGGAGCGAGCCGTCGTTGAGGTCGCATTCGAAGACTTGCCAGGAGTTGGCGTCGGAGAGCGCGGTAACGAGGCAACGGTCGGCGTCCCAGTGCAGGTTAATATCGCCGATGAAGGAGCCTTTGCGACCTTTAACGATTTCTTCGAGCGGGGCGTCGAGGTCTTTCAGATTGAGGAAGACGAGCGAGTCGTCGTATTGTCCTTTTCCGCGCGACGCGTTGGAGATCCAGTTCGCCATGAGGGCGGGGTTGTTCGTTTTGCGGAGAAGGATCTTATCGAAATCGAGGGCGGGGTTGGAGAGGAGAACGTTCCGACGGAAGGCGTCGTATTCTTTCGCGAGGGCGACGATTTGATCCGCCGAAAGATCGCTTTGAGCGAATTTTGAGTCGAATTCTTCCCACTTGTCGAGCCAGTCGACGTCGCCGAGTTCGTCTTCGTAAGAATCGAGCATGGCTTCGATCGCGAGTTTGAGCGAGTCGCGATGTTCGACGGCGTAAGCGACGTCGGGTCCGAGCTTAGCGAGTTCGCGTTGGAGACGCTGAGCCTGGATTTTCGCGTTCAACTCTTGACGTTCTTCTTCGGAAGAGAAGAGGGCGGGGTCTTTCAGGTCGGCGAGAACTTGGAGTTCGACGAGGGACGCCCAACTGCTCGCTTTGCTCGCGGCTTTACCGGGATCGCCGGCGGGGACTTTATAGGTTCCCCAGACGCTGAATTCGATCCAGTCGTACGATTCTTCGAAGAGGTTCGAGCCGTCCTTAGGCGTGAAGCTCGTCAAGAACCCGCCGCCGTTCTGACCGAGGACTTTGTCGCCGGAGGTCAGGGTCGCCGCGCTGGGAAATTGCGGTTTGACGCCGGGGGTCTTCGCGTTGTTGGCGAGTCGGATTTCAAAGTCTTGGTTTCCGCGCTCGTCGATATTGCCGGAGAAGACGCGAATTTCGGAGATTTTGCGCGGCTTGCCGAGGTAGTAGACAATCTTCGACGGCATGCCGTTGATCGCGACGCGGCCTGCGCCGCCGTACGATCCGGCGGAGCCGTCCGTGAGATAATTGGCGTCGTTCACTTGTTCCGCAGAGACGAGTTTCGCGCCGGGGAAATTAAGCAGGTTGAGCGCGTGAAATTCGCCGATTTCGTCGGACGTCTGCGAGAACGCCGTAGCGTTGGGCGCCCAACTTTTGTGAACCGTTTGGATTTCCGCGCTTTGCGCCGTTTGCGTCGCTACGAGGATCGCGACGGAACACAGCGAAAACGCTATGAATTTTCGCAACATGTAGTTATCCTTTACAAGTGGACTGGAAATTCGTCATTCGTAGCAAATAGACGACGGAGTCTACTAAGTCTCGCGATCTGAACGATCGAAGACTACGCCGTGCGATTATACCATGAATATTTTTTGACGCCACAAGCGTCCGATTCTGTTGACAAATTATGTTATGAATCGCGAGTTATGCGAGCACGAGGTACGCCGCGTATCCGCATTGGAACGCGAGCAAAATCGCGGCTTCCCAACGTTCGAGTTCGCGACCTGTAAAGCAGAACCATCCGGCGAGCGCCCCTGACGCCGCCATGACGGGCAAGTCGACGCAGAGCGTTTGAGCGCGAATCGTCAGACCGCCTGGAACGAGGGAGAGCGTTCCGCCGAGAACGAGCAAAATATTGCAAATATTGCTTCCGATAACGTTTCCGAGCGCGACGTCGATTTGTTTGCGATACGTAGCGACGGCGGAGACGGTCAGTTCCGGGAGCGAGGTGCCGACGGCGACGAGCGTTAGGCCGATGACGAGTTCGCTGACCCCGATTTTGCGCGCGATCGCGACCGCGCCGTTCACGAAGAGTTGCGACCCGACGACGAGCGCGACGAGTCCGACGAGAACGAGCGCGACGGCGACGAACCAGTTCGTTTTCGCGACGATCTGCGGCTCGGCGACGACCGCGCCGTCTTGCCCGTCTTGCCCCGCTTGCGGCGTCGCGCGCTGAACGTCGCGCGCGTCGAGAACTTCCGCGACGTAATGCGCGCTCTCTTCCTTCCTCGCCTGACGAATCGTCGCGTATTCGTAAGCGACGAACGCGGCGAGCAGAACTAACCCGAACCAGCGCGGGAGCGACGAGCTTCCGTCGGGAACGCGCAACGCGAACGCGACCGCGATCACGACGAGGCTAATAACAATATACACGGGGAAATCGCGCCGCACGATCGTTTCCGACGAACTGAGCGGACGAATGAGTCCGCAGACCCCGAGAATGAGAAGAATATTGCAAATATTGCTTCCGACGACGTTTCCGATCGCGACGTCGGCGACGCTTCCTTCCTCTTTCGGCGCGGTCGCCGGTTCCGACGCTACGGTTTCCGACGCGGCGGGCGCAGGCGAGGCTAAGGCGGGCTGCTCTTCGCTCCCTGCGAGTTCGGCGCTCGACGCGTCGGCGACGCTTTCGACGGCCGTATTTTCCGCAGCGGCTTTTTCTACGCCGGTATTTTCTACGTCGGTTTTTTCGACGGCGCCTTTATTGTCACTGAGGGCCGCGAAGAAGGAGACGCCCATTTCAGGCGCGCTCGTGCACAGCGCCACGACGGTGAGTCCGACGACGAGGGGCGATATTTTGAGTCCGAGGGCAATTTTCGTCGCGCCGCGCACAAGCCATTCTCCACCGAGAACGAGCATTGCGCCGCCGAGTACGACGACAACGAGCGCGATTAGCGGGTTAGTTAAAAGTTCGTTCATTGGTTGCGCTCCTTTTTAGCGCGTTGACGGTTGATTCGGACGTTGCGCGTTAAGCGTTTCAAAAACCATTTCGCCGCGATATTCGTTGACGGAGAACCATCTTCGACTCTGTTCCGATTTCGATTGAACTTCCAGAAGAGCTTCGGATTTCTTCGGGTCGAGCGATTTTGTTGGGACGGTTAATTTAAAGACGCCAAAGTAATCGGGACCGGGCGAGCTTACGCGTCCGATTTCAAACGCGAGGGTCGACGCTCCGTCGTCGGAACGCCATTCGGTTTTGTCCCCGGGCTGGAGACTGTCGCTTTCCGGGAGGTCAAATACGAGTGTCGGAACGCCGTTGACGGAGAGTTGGAAGCCGTTCGACTTCGTTTCCGACCAGTATCCGAGCGCGCCGACGAACTCAAAGGTCGTCGTTTCGCCTTGGGCGGCAGGGTCGAATTGAGCGGTTTGCCAGACGATCTTGCGTCCGATTTCCGTTTGCCGACAGGTCGGGGAGGCGACGGAATCTTCGTAGAGCGTTTTCCAGAAGGTTGAATCGTCGTTCGGCGCGTCGACGATTTTGTCGAATCCCCAGACGACGCCTTCGGGCACGACGGCGCGAGGCGCTCTGAGGGACGAGGTCGACGTTTGCGGGTCAAATCGGTCGCTTTGCGCGTACGCGAGGAGGGAGTCGAGCAAAGCGGTCGCTTCCGGCGCGTCGTTTTGAACGAGGTCGAGCGCGAAGGTCGCGAGGATCTTGGCGTCGTTGAATTTCGTCTGACCGGCGTAGAGGAAGTAGTCGTCGCGCCCTTCGCCAAGGAAGAGCGGCTCGAACTTGTCCCCGAGCGGCGCGGTTTCAAGGTTTGCGGCGCCGACGCGCACGATTCGGAACCAGAGTTCGTTCATCGCGCGATCTGTCGGGAAGGCGTCGAAGGCGGGAGAATCCGCGATCGCGGCGCCGACTTGCGTGCCGAGCGCCCACCATCCTAAGGCGACGTTCGGCTGTTCCGACGCTTTCTCAATCGCGACGAGGCGCTTGCCGAGCTTCAGACCTTGGTAGAATTCGAGATCGGTCGGGGAGACGATCCAGACGTTCGGCGAGGCG
>ONGM01000165.1 GCA_900317365.1 uncultured Planctomycetota bacterium | reverse complement strand
CAACGACTCGCATAATATACACCGCCTTTCAAATTGGTCAAGGACTCTTTTGAGAATTTTTTGTTTTTTCTTTTTTCCCGCCGATTCCAGCGTTCTCTCGCAGCCTTGTCCGCGTCGTACCGCACCGAAAAAAACGCCCGGCGAACAAACGCGCCTCGCGTTGAGATTGCGGGCGTAACCTACCGGAAAACCGCGCGACACTCTTTAACTCCGCAAAAATAGCCGTCTGACAAAGGGCGTCAGGCAAGGAGAAATTCACGTTATTCAACGAAGAAAGGCGTTCAGGGGAGGAAAAGATCCGGCCCCTCGACTTCGCGCGCGAGATCGAGGGGCCGTTCAAAATCAGGCGAGGCGATCCTCAGGCGGTTTTTTAGAAGAAACCGCGGAGGCGACCGGCGTAACGCGGGTCAGGCTGAGGCGTAACGCCAGGGTTAACGAGGGAGTCCGCGTTGTCGTGATACGTGGTGTAGTAATTGAGCGGAATATAATCGGGCATATGATTTCCGCGCGGCTTGGCGCGTTCGGAGCCGAAAGAGGGCGCGGAGGCGTATGCGCCGAGGTCGCCGGCGCATTCGGAGCAGTATCCGTCAAACGCGGGGGCGGCGGGAGCGCAATCGCAGGCGCGTCGGCAACGTCGGCATTTCACGATCGGAGCGCACGGACGAGCGCATGCGCGCGGACGCGGCGCGGCGCAACGACGCGGCGCGCAGGAACGTTCCCGTTTCATGCAACGATGCTTGGCGAAGCAGCAGCGCTTAACGCACGGCGCCGGCGCGCAGGAAACCGCCGGCGCGCAGGAGAAGTCGGGCGCTTCTTCGACTACGAGCTGGCACGGAGCGCAGGCTTCAATAGGCGCGGCTTCGCAGGCGGCGCACGCGCCATGATTCGCTATAACGCGTCGCGCCAATTCAAAGGCGCTGGCGTCGTTCGCCGCGAACGCCGTCAACGCGACGGCGACGAGGAGAAGAAGTAAACGTTTCATCGTTAAAATCCTCTTTGGGTAAAATTCGAGTCGTCCTTACCGCTCCGACGCGCGCGGCGACGGAGTTCGCGCGACGCCCTCAATCCCTTACGGCGCGTTGCGCTATTGTATATTTTCACTATTTTTTCTATCTTGTCAACTAAAATCACGTTTTTTTTGCTATTCTTAAAAAATTTCCCCCACAACTCGCATTTTGTCAATCAGAGGAAGGCGAAAAAGTTTCGCGTTCAGGCGAGGAGACAAAAAAAGCGACGCGTTTCGGCGCGTCGCTTTTTAAGGCAAGACAATTTCTACTCAGCTTCAATTAGGCGCGATCAGGCAGACGCGATCAGGCGAGGGTTTCGGCGAGTTCGAGGATTTTATCGTACCACTCGGACTCGATCTTTTCCCCGTCGCGCAAAACGTCGTCGTAGACCTTTCTGGCGCCGCGCGCGTCGAGAACGTCGTTTCGTGCGGCGGCGCGATCGGAAAGCTCAAGGTGAATCGCGATTCGTTCGAAGACGGCGTGGCAGAGAGCGTCGAAATTTTCATTCGCCCAATTTTCAATGAGGAATTTTCGCGCGGTACCGTCGTCGTCCCCGCCGCACCCGCAACCGCAACCGCAACCGCAGCCTTCTTTGTGTTCGCAATCGTGTTCGCAAGACGCGCTTTCGCAGTCGTGTCCGCAATGATCGTGCCCGCAATGATCGTGTCCGCAATGATCGCGACCATGCTCGCGTCCGCCACCGCAGTCGTCGTGACCGCAGTCGTCGTGATCGCAACCGCAGTCGCAACTTTCTTCGGCGAGGGATTCCCCGAGGGCGACGCAGATACGCTTCTCGAGTTCGACGGCGCGGGCGAGATCTTCCAGCGTCTTCTGAGCGGAGACTTTGTCTTTTCGGAGAAGCGCCCTCTGAAGTCGCGCGGTAGCGACGCCGTCGACGAGCTGGATTTCGTCGGAGTCTCCGAAATCGTCAAACGCTTCGATCAGTCGATCGTAGACTTTTGCGGCGGCGTCGTAGCGTTCGAGATCGGTCAACGTTTCCGCGAGTGCGAGCAACGCGTCGAAGAGGTCGCCGGCGGAGTTCGTTTCGCCGACGCCGACGGCTTTATCGAATCGCTCGACCGCTTCCGTGAGCCATGCGACGCGCTCTTCGAGATCGGCGCGATTCTTTGCGGAGCCGAGTCGCGCCCAATTGAGAAGCTCTTCGGCGAGTTCGCGGTTATATTGGGAATGTCCTGCGGCGACGAGAATTTTGTACTCTTCCGCCGCGCGTCGGAAAGCGTCGTTCGCCTCCGCAGTTTCCGCCGCGTCGGGATTGTCGCCGCGCTTCGCCATGAGAAGACTCGCCTTCATGGAATGAGTCTTCGCGAGATAATATCGCGCTTCCGGATTCTGGGACATTTCGCCGTCGACGAGCTTCTGGAACTCTTCGGCGACTTCGTCGAGTTCGTTAAGACTGCGGGCAACTTCGCCAAGTTCAAAACGAATGGAGGCCAAATTGAGTTTCGTTCCGGTAAGATCGAGGAGCGCCTGGCGATCCCCCAATTCAACGAGTCGCTCGTTTCCTTCGAGCGCCGCTTCGTACGCGTCTTCCGCCTCTTCGAGTCGACCGGAATCGTTGAGCATAATCGCGTAATTCAGTCGTCCGGCGGCGTGGCGACGCAACGCTTCAAGATTGACGTCGTTCTCTTTAAAGAGTTCGGCAAAGAAGGAAAACGCGGCGCCGTAATCGTCTTCCGCGTCGTCGAACTCGCCCTCTTCGTGCTCGCGCGCCGCGCGTTGGAGATAAAGGGTCGTCAGTTCGTCCAGAATCTCAAATCGATCGTTCGCCGAGCCGGAATCGAGCTCTTGAACAAGCTCTTCGATTCTCTCGTTCGTCTGCGCGACGACCGATTCGTACTCCATGAGCTGCTGACGCGTTATATTGATATTGAACGGATCGTCGCCGAGTTCTTCGTCGGTCTCGTCTTCCGACTCGTCCGAATCGTCTTCGCCGTCGCCGTCGCTATGGCAATGCCCGCAGCCGCAACGCGCGGCGAAACCGACGCACGCGCACGCCAAGATTTCCAACCCGGAAACCAACGTCGACGCGTCGAATCCGAATAATGTTACGTCCAGAAGAGAGTTCGCTATGCTCATGAGCTTTCCGCCGAGTCTTTGAAAATCGTTTTTGAAAAATTGGCGCCAACCGTTCGCGCGCCGCGCGCGACGAAGCCGTATTTTCCATGCATTGTATCAATGAACCCAAGACGGTAAAGCGCCCGCGCGCAAAGAGCGTTAAAACGACGCCAAAGCCGCACAATCGGCAGAATATTCAACGCGTCCCATGAAAATGAAAATTTTCGCGTTGAAATAAATTTTAGCGTTTGACAAAATTGCAATAATCTAATAGAATGCGAGATTGTGAGGACGACTGCGGGATCAGTCGAGATATTTGTCGCCGAGCGCGCGCTATCGACAAGGAGAACGAACGTTCGTAACGCGCATAGTCGCAGGGTCTCTCACGCGCTACATTGACGTCATCATAGTTTTTCATCAGAGGTTCACCTATGAAATCTCAAACGAAACACGGTTTCACACTCGTTGAACTCTTGGTCGTTATCGCGATCATCGGCATCTTGATCGGATTGCTTCTCCCCGCCGTCCAAGCGGCGCGCGAAGCGGCT